>NZ_JBTMUR010000009.1:82475-243355 GCF_054473855.1 Stenotrophomonas genospecies 3 | reverse complement strand
GGAAGTGAAACGCAGCTGCGCCGATGGTAGTGTGGCTCAAGCCATGCGAGAGTAGGTCATCGCCAGGGTTTACACCCAAAACCCCGCTGCTTACGCAGCGGGGTTTTTCTTTGTGCGCGCGAAATGCGGGTAGTGCCGGCCGCTGGCCGGCAACCCGATGGCGATACATCGCCCGTTAGATCCAGGCCATACGCGGATATTCTCCGCGGGTAGCCACAGCGCCAACCAAGGTTGGCGTCTACCGAGGGCATGCGGACCCACAGTAGATCCACGCCGTGCGTGGATGGGCTGTCCCTGCGAAGATCGGTGCCAACCCCGGCAGCAGGCCAGACAGTGCGCGTCGCTGTGATTGCCGGCCAGCGGCCGGCATTACCAGTAGATCCACGCCATGCGTGGATGCCCTCCGTGAGGAACCACGGCGCCAACCAAGGTTGGCAGCTACTGGCAGCAAGGCCTACGCAACAAAAAGACGGCGCCCTGCGGGCGCCGTCTTGATCAGGATCGAACTGAAGGCCCGGATCAGGCGGCCTGCGAGACCTCGTGCGGTTCCTGCTGGCGGAACACCGACACCGCCTCGGTAAGCGTACCCGCCTGCGATTGCAGCTCGCGTGCGGCGGCGGTGGCTTCTTCCACCAGCGCGGCATTCTGCTGCGTCGCCTGATCCATCTGCACCACGGTCTGGTTGATCTGCTCGATACCGATCGACTGCTCCTGCGACGCCGCGGAAATCTCGCGCATCAGGTGGCTGACATCCTCCACGCCGCCAACAATGCCCTGCATGCGCTGGCCGGCGTCGGCCACCAGCTGGGCACCCTCACCCACCTGGCGGCCGGCTTCGTCGATCAGCTTCTTGATCTCCTGGGCCGCCGCCGCAGAGCGCTGCGCCAGTACCCGCACCTCGCTGGCCACGACCGCGAAGCCTCGGCCCTGTTCGCCGGCGCGTGCCGCCTCCACGGCTGCGTTCAAGGCCAGGATATTGGTCTGGAAGGCAATGCCGTCGATGACGCCGGTGATGTCGCCGATCCGCTTCGAGGCACCTTCGATGGCCTGCATGGTATTCACCACGCGTTGCATGGCTGTGTTGCCGTCACTGGCAGCGCTCTGCGTGGAAGCTGCCAACGCACTGGCCTCACGCGCATGGGCGGCGTTCTGGCGCACGGTGGCGGTGAGTTCCTCCATCGATGCTGCGGTCTCCTGCAGGTGCGCGGCCTGGCGCTCGCTGCGCTCGGACAACGCGCCGTTGCCGGCGGCAATCTCGCTGGCGGCGGTACTGATCGACGCCGCACATTCCTGGATGCGACCGACCATGCGTGCCAACTGACCGGCCGTGGCATTCGCATCGCGCTGGATGGCAGCGAAAGCACCGTGATACTCGCCGTTCATGCGCCGGTCCAGATCGCCATTGGCCAGTGCCGAGAGCATCTGCCGCACTTCGTTGACGGTGCTGCCGAGCGTATCGAGCAGCTGGTTGATGCCACCGGTCAGCCCATCGAGGAAACTGGCACCTTCAGTGGCCTGCAGGCGCTGGTCGAGATCACCGGCCGCTGCCGCTGCGACGATGCCGGCCACGGCGTTTTCCAGCGCGAGTTCATGGGTGCGGTCATGCCATTCCACGGCGAAGCCCAGGCGCGCGCCCTGCGCATCGAACACCGGGGTGACCACCTGCGCGAAGTGCACGGGGCCGATCTGCACCTTGCCGTTGTGGGTGACCTGCAGGCCGTTGAGGATCGCGCGGATGCGATCCGGGTTGGCGTGGAAGCGGTGGATGCTGCTGCCGACCAGGCGCTCGGCATCGAAGTCGGGGAAGGCCTGGCGCAGTGTTGCCTGCTGGTTGCGCAGCAGGGCCACCACCGAGCGGTTCACGTAACGGATCACGTGGTCGTTGTCGGCAATCATCATCGCGGTGCGCGAGGCATCGAGCGCCTGGCGGATCTGCGCATTCTCGGCATGCGCTTCAGCCTCGCGCCCACGCTGCGCCTGCACGTGGCGGGCGGTATCGGCCAGCGCATGGGCCAGCGAACCGGGTGCATAGGCCGCGGTATCCGCATGTGCGCTCAGATCGGTGCCCGTCGCGATATCGCGCGCCAGTGCCGCCAGGCGGCGTGGGCCGTGGCCAAGTGCCTCGGTCTGCTGCCGCAGGCGCAGCGCGACCTGGCCGAGGAACACGGTCAGGCTGGCGAACAGGCCCGCCTGCAGCAACGTCGGTCCCACGGCTGCGCCGTGCAGCAGCGGTACCAGCAGGGCGAGGGTGCCAACACCACCGGCCAGCCATACCGGCAGGCGATCGCGGTGGCTGAGCAGCACGCCCAGCAACAGCGCAATCGGCAATGCCGGTGACAGGCTGACGATCGCGCACAACAAGGCCAGCTGCAGCGACAACAGCAATGCCAGGCCATTGCGGGCGACGGCCCGGCCCGCCTGTGGACCGGCCAGCCAGAGGGCGGGCAGTACGGCGGCCGCGGCCAACGCAGCGCCCGGTACGTGGGGCCCACGCAGGGCCAGCACGAGGCCAGCCACGGCCAACGCCGCGCTGCCGATCAGCAGTCGACGGTCAGCGCGGCGCGCGAGCTGCTGCAGATGCGGCATGCGGGCGGTATCGGGGGGACGGGAGGATGCAACGGACATCGGCGACTCCTGGATCAGCAAACGACAACAGCCACGCCGCGGCACACGCAGGAGTGCGTGAGCAGGGCGCGAGCCGGGAATTCGGGGAATGCGGCGCGATCAGCGACGCGGAGACGGGACACCGTGGCCACATCCTGTGGGTGACGGTGCAGCAGAGCGGGCATGCGGACTTCCTTGCAGAACCAGACACACGCCGCAGGCCCGACCGGACCTGCGTGCTGCGGACGCAGGGGCCCGCAACTGATGTATCGGCCGCAAACGCGCGGAGTGAAGCGCGCGGATACGTTTGCTCAGCCGGCGTTGCCGTTGCTGAAGAAGTGCAGGATCACGCCCGCGATCTGTTCCGGATCTTCCATGTGCAGGTGATGGTTGCCGGCAAACACCGCCAGACGGCCATCGCGCAGGTGCTGCAGGCGATCGCTGCGCATCGGCTCGGGATAGTACGACTGCGCCGGTGTGGCGTAGATCACCTGCGTCGGGCAGGCGATGGCCTGCAGCAGGTTGTCGATCTGGCCTTCGCTGAGGCGGATCGCAGTGGGCAGCATCAGGCGCGGGTCGCTGCACCAGCGGTAACCACCTTCGACCGGCTCCACGCCGCGCTCGACCAGCAGCCGTGCACAGCGCTCGCTGAGCTGGTTGGTCATCATCCGCGCGCGGATCGGGGCGGCGAGGTCGGGGAACACGCGCAGCTGCTTGCGTGCCAGTGCGCGTGTGGCATTCACATGCTCGCGCAGGCGGTTGGCGGTTTCTTCCTCAGGACCACGCAGGCCGCCGAGTGCTTCGATCGCCACCAGCCGTTCGACACGGTCGCTGACCGAGGCGGTGAGGCTGGCGATGCCCGCGCCCATCGAATGGCCGAGCAGGCTGAAACGGTCCCAGCCCAGCGCGTCGGCGACGTCGAGTACGTGACAGATGGCGGCGGCCGTGGTGTAGCTGGCACCGGCCGGCAGATGCGTGCTGTGGCCGTGGCCGGGCAGGTCGATGGCCACCAGCTGCAACGACGACAGGTGCGGCGCCAGCGGCACGAAGCTGGCCGCGTTGTCGAGCCAGCCATGCAGGGCCAGCACGCGCGGGCCGTCACCGTGGTTGCGCAGGCCGGCGACGCGCGCGCCACCGACCTCCAGTTCAAACGGTTGCAGACTCATGCCAGCGAGGCCACGGCCAGCCGCGCAAGCGCACGCGCGTGCTCCGGTTCGGCGTTGAGGCAGGGGATGTAGCGCATCGTCGCGCCGCGCTCGGCCAGTGTTTCGGTGAAGCCCAGTGCCACTTCTTCCAGCGTCTCCAGACAGTCGGTGGCGAAGCCCGGACACACCACGTCGATCTGCTTCACGCCGGATTCGGCCAGCGCCCACAGGCTGGGCTCGGCATACGGCTGCAGCCAGCGCTCGCGGCCGAAGCGCGACTGATAGCCCATCTGCCAGTCGTCCCTGCCCAGCTCCAGCGCCTTGGCGATGGCCTGCGCACTGGCCTCGCAGCGCTGCGGATACGGATCGCCGGCATCGGCCAGGCGCTGCGGGATGCCGTGGAAGGAGAACATCAGTTTCTGGCCGCGACCGTGCTGTTCCCAGTAGCGGCGGATCGAGCCGGCAACGGCGTCGACCCAGCCCGGATCGACCGAATAGTCGCGTACCAGGCTCACGGTCACGCCCGGATTGCGGCGCTGCCAGGCATCGACGCGGTCTTCGACCGAGGCGGTGGTGGTGGTGGAGTACTGAGGGTAAAGCGGCAGCACCACGACGCGGCGCGCACCATCGGCCGCCAGCCGGTCGAGTTCGCTGGCCAGCGCCGGTTCGCCATAGCGCATTGCATGGCGCACCGTCAGGGTCGGCAACAGCGCTTGCATGGCCTGCGCCAGCTGGCGCGTATGCACCATCAGCGGAGAGCCCTCCGGCAGCCAGACCTGGGCGTACTTGGCCGCTGAACGGCTGCTGCGCAGCGGCAGGATCAGTCCGCGCAGCAACGGCTGCCACAGCAGTGCCGGGATCGAGACCACGCGGGGGTCGGACAGGAATTCAGCCAGGTAACGGCGTACGGCGGGGGCCGTCGGCGTCTCGGGCGTGCCTAGGTTGACCGCCAGCACGGCGGTATCGGGTGCGTCGAGCATGAGCGGTATTGTCGCCGATCCGGTGCCGCGCCGGGATGCAGGGTTCGGATTGCAGGCATAGCGCGCATCAATGTGAGCAGGGAACGCTCATTGGGGATTCATGACAACACTACTAATTTCAGTCACTTGCTATATCTTCCTATGGACTGACTTCTGGAGCCTGCCATGCGTCGCCCGATCCAAGCCCTGCTGATCGCCGCCAGCCTGCTGTCCAGCCAGGCCATGGCCGGACCGCAGGAAGACCAGCGTGCCCGCAATGCCGTGCGCGTGCTGGCTGAAATCCAGGAAATCCCTGAACAGGGCATTCCGGACAAATTGCTCGACGAAGGCCGCGCGGTCATCGTCATTCCCGACACGATCAAGGCCGGTCTGGTCATTGGCGGTCGTCGTGGCCACGGCCTGATGTCCGTGCGCATGCCCAACGGTGCCTGGTCCAACCCGGTGTTCGTGAAGCTCACCGGCGGCAGCATCGGCTTCCAGGCCGGCGTGCAGTCCTCCGATGTGGTGCTGGTGTTCCGCAACGACCGGAGCCTGGACAACCTGGTCAACGGCAAGTTCACGCTGGGCGCCGATGCGGGTGTCGCCGCCGGCCCGGTCGGCCGCAATGCCGCCGCCGCCACCGACGGTCAGCTGAAGGCCGAGATCTGGTCCTGGTCGCGCGCCCGCGGCCTGTTCGCCGGTGTCGCCCTGGATGGTGCGGTGCTGCAGATCGACGATGCCGCCAATCTGGACGCCTACGGCAGCAACACCACGCCGCGCATGATCTTCGAAGGCCGCGCGGCCGGTTCGCCGTCGATGGATGTGGTCACGTTCCGCGACCGCCTGGAAGAGGCCACCTACGCCGCGCGCAACAACCGCAACGGCAACGGCGGTAGCGCGCCGCGCCCGGCAGCGGCCCCGGCGGTTGCTCCGGCGCCTGTTCAGGCAGCGCCGGCCGCCCCGGCCGAAGCCACTACCGCACCGCTGCAGAACGTGCCGCAGAACCCGCCGCCGCAGCAGCAGGGCTTCCAGCCGGTCAACGACGGCGAGATCCGCACGGAAACGCTGGGCGGAAACTGACTTTCGTCACGCGCGCCGGCTGACACCCGGTGCGCTATGCTCGACAGCCTGATCACTAACGTAACGAGCGTCTTTATGGGCAGTTTCAGCATCTGGCATTGGTTGGTCGTGCTGGCCATCGTCCTGCTGGTGTTCGGCACCAAGCGCCTGACCAGTGGCGCCAAGGATCTCGGTTCGGCGGTCAAGGAATTCAAGAAGGGCATGCGCGACGAGGACAAGCCGAACGCGCAGCTGGGCGATGAATCGCGCAGCCAGGACGCCTCGCGCGCCGCGCAGGACGAGCACGACCGTAACGCTCGCTGATCCGGAGCGGTCGCGGTGTTTGATATCGGCTTCAGCGAACTGCTGGTGATTGCGGTGGTTGCCTTGGTAGTGCTCGGTCCCGAGCGCCTGCCCAAGGCGGCCCGCTTTGCCGGCCTGTGGGTACGTCGTGCCCGCAATCAGTGGGATTCGGTGAAACAGGAACTGGAGCGCGAACTGCAGGCCGAGGACATCAAGCGGCAGATGCAGGACGTGCGCCAGGGCATGCAGGACACCGAGAACCAGCTGCGCGCCAGCGGTGAAGCGATCCGTCGCGAAGCGCAGGAGGCCCAGCAGCAGGGCGATACGTTGGCGCAGGAAGTACGCGCGCCGGCGCCCGCGGATCTTCCGCCGCACATGAGCACCGCGCCCGACGCCGATGTGCCCGTACCGGAGAGCGCTGCTCCCGAGCCGATGCCGGCGACACCCCCTGAAGCCGGTGCGACGCCGCCGCAGAGCACGGAGCGCCAGCCATGAGTGAACAGGATTTCGGCGAAAGCTCGCTGGTTGAGCATCTGGTGGAACTGCGTGGCCGCCTGGTACGCGCATTGCTGGGACTGGGCGTGGTGCTGCTGGGCCTGCTGCCGTTTACCCAGAAGCTCTACAACGCACTGGCCGAACCGCTGGTCTCGCAGCTGCCGAACGGGCAGACGATGATCGCCACCAATCCGGCCGGTGCCTTCTTCGCACCGCTGAAGCTGACTTTCTTCGTGGCCCTGTTCGTGGCGGTGCCGTGGCTGCTGTACCAGCTGTGGGCCTTCGTCGCGCCCGGCCTGTATGCGCGCGAGAAGCGCCTGGCGGTGCCGTTGCTGGTGTCCTCGGTGCTGCTGTTCTACACCGGCTGTGCCTTTGCCTACTTCCTGGTGCTGCCGGCGGTGTTCCACTTCCTCACCACCTTCAGCCCGGACGTGATCGCGATCACCCCGGATGCGAACGCCTACCTGGATTTCGTGCTGGCGATCTTCTTCGCTTTCGGCGGCAGTTTCGAACTGCCGGTGGCGATGGTGATCCTGGTGCTGCTGGGCTGGGTGACGCCGCAGCAGTTCAAGGAAGGCCGTGGCTACGCCATCGTCGGCATCTTCGTGGTGGCCGCAGTGCTGACCCCGCCGGACGTGGTCTCGCAGCTGATGCTGGCGATCCCGATGTGCCTGCTCTACGAACTGGGCATCCACGCCGCACGCTGGCTGGTGCCGTCGTCGGTAGTGAAGAAACCCGCCGCCTGAAAGAAGAAAAAAAGGGGACGGAGGGGATTAAGTCGTTAGCTGCACACACTGGGCATAAACGACTTAATCCCCTCCGTCCCCTTTTTCCGTCAGGCGTGGAACACGTCGCTTGAGGTCGGCGTGGTCGGGATCGGCGGCGCCGCGCGGCTGCCGCGGTGCACGAACATCTGCTTCCACGCAGCGTAGACCGCGCCGACATACAGCGGCATCAGCACCGTGGTCAGTACCAGCTGGGCGATGAAGGCGGCGGCCAGCGGGCCGCCGATCAGCATCGCGATCTGGATCACGATCACGAACAGGATGTACATGCAGAACGCGGCGATCAGGCCGAGCGCGGCGAACACGAACATCGCACCGATGTTCTCGATGCAGCCCTGCAGGCTCAGGCGCAGCGCGTGCATGCCGCTCTGCTTGTCGAACACCACCAGGGCCGGCTGGGTGAACATCGCCAGCGACAGCGCCACTGCGCTCAGGAACACCAGCAGCATCCACAGCGCGATGCGCTTGGCCGGCAGGTTGGCGACCAGCGCGGCCGCGTCGTCCGGCTTGATCTGCTGGCCGCTGCGGCTGATTTCTTCCATCTTGGTCATGACCTCGCTGAAGGCGGTGAAGCCCTCGCGGCCGATCATCATGAACAACAGCGCGCCCAGCAGCAGGACCGCCAGCACCTGGATCGCCAGCGGCACCAGCAGGTGGCTGACGCGGTGGTCGCGGATCGGCTGCAGCAGGTGCGAGGCCAGGCCCGGGCGGCCTTCGTCGATCTCGCCCACGGCATACAGCATGCCGCCGAACATGATCGGCGAAATGGCCAGGGTCATGAGCTGCACAGCCATGCCGGCGGCGCCGGGAATCAAGGTCGACAGCAGGGTCACCACCCAGCTCACCAGCAGCCAGGTCAGGCCGATCCGGGCCAGCTGCAGCGGCGCACGCCGGTACAGGGAGAACGTATCCAGCAACCACTGGGCGCCCGCCGAGGCCGGCAGCTTGCGAATCTCTTTCATGGACATCCGGGAAGGACAGGAGGGGGCCGGGCGGCTGCCCGTGCCGCCGATTATCCCTGTTTTGCCACCGGCTGGGCTGAAGACAGCCGCGCCTGGCGGACGAAGCGGCGCAACAGCTGGCGGGCCAGTGGTGCGGCGCTGACCGCGCGCTCGATGCTGCGGGCGCAGCCGCCGTGGCGGCCGATGCAGTCGGCGCGGGCGCGCACGTAGCCGCGCATGTGGTGGGTGGCGAATTCCGGATGGAACTGCACGCCCCAGGCCTGGCGCCCCCAGCGGAAGGCGTGGCAGCCGTCCAGCGGCGAGCGTGCCAGCACTTCGGCGCCGTCAGGTGCGCGCAGCACCGTCTGCAGGTGGGTGGCATGGGCGGCGAAATGCTGCGGCAGGCCCTGGAACAGCGGGTCCTGCGCGGCCTGCGGCTGCAGTTCCAGCTCGATCGTGCCGGACTCGCGGCCAGCCGGGTTGTAGGCCACCTCGCCACCCAGCGCGTGTGCCAGCAGCTGGTGGCCGTAGCAGATGCCGAACACCGGCAGGTCGTCGTGGGCGGTCTGGCGCAGCCATGCGGCGCTGCGCTCGCTCCACTCGGCGTGGTCGGTGACGAAGGCGGCCGAACCGGTCACCAGCACACCGGCGAAGGCATGTGGGTCGGGCAGGGCGCCACCGTGTTCAACATCGACCACCACCGTCTCGTGCTCTTCCAGCCCGGCGGCGACGCGGATCCAGTGCGGAAAGCGCCCGTAGCGGCGCAGCGACGGTACCGGGCGGCCGGTTTCAAGGATCAGGAACGGGGCTGGGTTCATCCGGGGGCGGCAGGACTGACAGGACTTCCTCGATTGTAGTCAGCCCCTGCGCCACCTTTTCAAGCCCGGCCTGGCGCAGGGTTCGCAGCCCTTCAGCCCGTGCGGCACGGCTGAAACCGGCCAGATCCATGTCGGCACGGATCTGCCCGCGCAGCCGCGAGCCCAATGGCAGCAACTCATACAGGCCGATGCGGCCAAGGAATCCGGTGCGCCGGCACTCCAGGCAACCGACCGGCCGACAGGGCGTGGCGGCATCTGGATATGCGGCATGGCTATCAGCCAGCACCGCCCAGTCGGCGGCGCCGAGGCTGTGCGGCTGCTTGCAGTGCGGGCACAGCGTGCGCACCAGGCGCTGGGCGAGGATGCCGTTGAGGGTGCTGGCCAGCAGGTAGTGCGGCACGCCCAGGTCGAGCAGGCGGGTAACCGCCGAGGGCGCGTCGTTGGTATGCAGGGTGGACAGCACCAGATGGCCGGTCAGCGAGGCCTGCACCGCCATCTGCGCGGTTTCCAGGTCGCGGATCTCGCCGATCATGATGATGTCCGGGTCCTGCCGCAGCAGCGTGCGCACGCCGCTGGCGAAATCCAGGTCGATGTTGGTCTGCACCTGCATCTGGTTGAACTCGGGCGCGATCATCTCGATCGGGTCCTCCACCGTGCACACGTTCACGTCCGGCGTGGCCAGGCGCTTCAGCGTCGAATACAGGGTGGTGGTCTTGCCCGAGCCGGTCGGGCCGGTGACCAGCACGATGCCGTGCGGGCGTTCGACCAGTGCATTCCAGCCCGCCGCCTCCTGCGGGCTGAAACCGAGCTGGTCGATGCTCTTGAACGCGGCATCCGGGTCGAAGATGCGCATCACGCACTTCTCGCCGAAGGCGGTGGGCATGGTCGACAGGCGCATCTCGACTTCGCGGCCGCCCGGCGAGCGGGTCTTGATGCGGCCGTCCTGCGGGCGCCGGCGTTCGGCCAGGTCCATGCGGCCGAGCACCTTGATGCGACTGACCACGGCGGTCATCACTGCCGGAGGCACCTCGAACACCTTGTGCAGCACGCCGTCGATGCGGAAGCGCATGCGCCCCATCTCGCGGCGCGGCTCCAGGTGGATGTCCGAGGCGCGCTGTTCGTAGGCGTACTGCAGCAGCCAGTCGACGATGTGCACGATGTGCTGGTCGTCGGCGTTGACGTCACCGGTACGGCCCAGCTCGACCAGCTGCTCGAAGCTGGGCAGGGTGGTGTTGGCCTCGCCGCGGACGTCGCCGCGGGCGCCACGCACCGAGCGGGTCACCCCGTAGAACTCCATGGTGTAGCGGTGCAGGTCCAGCGGGTTGACCACCGCCAGCTCGATGCGGCGGCGGGTCAGGTGCTGCAGGTCGCGGCGCCATTCCTGCACCAGTGGCTCGCTGGTGGCCACCAGCACGCGCTCGGCATCCACCGCCAACGGCAGGAAACGGTGGCGGCGCGCGTAGGCATGGGAGACCAGCGCGGTGACCGCGGCGACGTCGACCCGGGTCGGGTCGATGCGCAGGTAGCGGCTGCCGGTGCGCTGCGCCAGCCACTCGGTGAGGCGCTCCAGGGTCAGTTCGCCACCGCCGTTGGCGGCCAGCTTGAGGTTGGACAGCAGCACCAGCGGGTGCACTTCACTGGCGTTGCGTGCGCCCTGCGCGGAAAAGCGCATGCGCTCGCGGTCCTGCTCGGCCACCAGGCCATCGGCGATCAGGGCCGCGGCAATCTGCTCGAACTGCAGCCGTCCCCACGGCAGCGGTACGCCGCCAGCCTCGCCGGGCGTGCCCACCGGCAGCCGATGTTCCATCTGCCTGCTCCTCCCGGGTACGGAATGCCCCGCAGGTCGGCCGTTATACTAACGCACCCCCTTGCCGGCCAAGACTCGTACGCATGTCCGCGACCCCGACCGTTCCGATCACCTTCCAGGGCCTCATCCAGACCCTGAACCAGTTCTGGGCCCAGCAGGGCTGCGTGCTCATCCAGCCGCTCGACCTGGAGGTGGGCGCCGGTACCTTCCACCCGGCCACCTTCCTGCGTGCGATCGGTCCGGAGAGCTGGAACGCGGCCTACGTGCAGCCCTCGCGCCGCCCGACCGACGGCCGCTACGGCGAGAACCCGAACCGTCTGCAGCACTACTACCAGTACCAGGTGGCGATGAAGCCGGCGCCGGACAACATCCAGCAGCTGTACCTGGATTCGCTGAAGGCACTGGGCATCGATCCGCTGGTGCACGACCTGCGTTTCGTCGAGGACAACTGGGAATCGCCGACGCTGGGCGCCTGGGGCCTGGGCTGGGAAGTCTGGCTCAACGGCATGGAGGTGACCCAGTTCACCTACTTCCAGCAGGCCGGTGGCCTGGAGTGCCGCCCGGTGCTGGGCGAGATCACCTACGGTCTCGAGCGCCTGTGCATGTACCTGCAGAACTGCGACAACGTCTACGACCTGGTCTGGACCTACGGCCCGGACGGCCAGCCGGTGACCTACGGCGACGTCTACCACCAGAACGAGGTGGAGCAGAGCACCTACAACTTCGAATACGCCGACGTGGAAGAGATGTTCCACCGTTTCGACGCCTGCGAACGCGAAGCGCAGAAGCTGGTGGAAGTGAACCTGCCGCTGCCGGCCTACGAGCAGGTGATGAAGGCCAGCCACACCTTCAACCTGCTGGATGCGCGCCGCGCGATCAGCGTGACCGAGCGCCAGCGCTACATCCTGCGCGTGCGCGCGCTGGCCCAGGCGGTGGCCAAGGCGTACTACGAGCAGCGCGAGAAGCTGGGCTTCCCGGGCGCGAAGAAGGCCTGACGGCCGCTCCCCCCCTTACTCCGGGGCGCCGGACGCGTCGCGCGCTGCGCCCCCACCACAGGATTGAAACGATGAGCCAACTGTCCCCCCTGCTGATCGAACTGGGCACCGAGGAGCTGCCGGTCAAGGCGCTGCCGGGCCTCGCCCAGGCGTTCTTCGATGGCGTTGTCGACGGCCTGCGCAAGCGCGGCGTCGCGCTGGAACTGGGCGATGCGCGCCCGCTGTCGACTCCGCGCCGCCTGGCCGTGCTGCTGCCGGGCGTCGGCCTGGAACAGCCGGAACAGCACAGCGAAGTGCTGGGCCCGTACCTGAACATCGCGCTGGATGCCGAAGGCCAGCCGACCAAGGCCCTGCAGGGCTTCGCCGCCAAGGCCGGGATCGACTGGACCGCGCTGGAAAAGACCACCGACAACAAGGGTGAGCGCTTCGTGCACCGCGCGGTGACCCCGGGCGCGAGCACCGCCAGCCTGCTGCCGGAGATCCTGCGCGAGGCGATCGCGGCGATGCCGATTCCCAAGCCGATGCGCTGGGGCGACCACGCCTGGGGCTTCGCGCGCCCGGCGCACTGGCTGGTGCTGCTGCACGGCGCCAACGTGGTCGAGGCCGAACTGTTCGGCCTGCAGGCCGGCCGCGTCAGCCGTGGCCATCGCTTCCACCATGACCAGGCGGTGTCGCTGGCGCAGCCGCAGGACTACGTTGAAGCGCTGCGCGCCGCGTTCGTGCTGGTCGACCCGAGCGAGCGCCGCGCGCGCATCGTCGCCGAGGTCGAGGCCGCTGCGGCCAAGGCCGGTGGCAGCGCCCGCATCACCGACGACAACCTGGAGCAGGTGGTGAACCTGGTCGAATGGCCGTCGGCGGTGCTGTGCAGCTTCGAGCCCGCGTTCCTGGCGGTGCCGCAGGAAGCGCTGATCGAGACGATGGAGATCAACCAGAAGTTCTTCCCGGTGCTGGATGCCGCAGGCACGCTGACCGAGAAGTTCATCGGCATCGCCAACATCGAATCGAAGAACGTGGCCGAAGTGGCCAAGGGCTACGAGCGGGTGATCCGTCCGCGTTTCGCCGATGCCAAGTTCTTCTTCGACGAGGACCTGAAGCAGGGCCTGGTGTCGATGGGTGAGGGGCTGAAGACGGTGACCTACCAGGCCAAGCTGGGCAGCGTGGCCGACAAGGTGGCGCGCGTGGCTGCATTGGCCGAAGTGATCGCACCCCAGGTTGGCGCCGATGCCGCGCAGGCCAAGCGGGCTGCCGAACTGGCCAAGAACGACCTGCAGTCGCGCATGGTCAACGAGTTCCCGGAGCTGCAGGGCATCGCCGGCCGCCACTACGCCGTGGCCGGTGGCGAATCGGCCGAGGTGGCGCTGGCCATCGACGAGGCCTACCAGCCGCGCTTCGGTGGTGATGACATCGCGCTGTCGCCGCTGGGCAAGGTGCTGGCCATCGCCGAGCGCGTCGACACGCTGGCCGGTGGCTTCGCCGCAGGCCTGAAGCCGACCGGCAACAAGGACCCGTTCGCGCTGCGCCGCAACGCGCTGGGCCTGGCCCGCACGATCATCGAAAGCGGCTTCGAGCTGGACCTGCGCGCGCTGCTGGCCAGCGCCAACGCCGGCCTGGCCGCACGCAACGTGCAGGCCGATGTCGGCGAGCTGTACGACTTCATCCTCGACCGCCTGAAGGGCTACTACGCCGACAAGGGCGTACCGGCCACGCACTTCAACGCCGTCGCCGAGCTGAAGCCGGCCTCGCTGTACGACTTCGACCGCCGCCTGGATGCGATCGGCACCTTCGCCGCGCTGCCGGAAGCCGAGGCGCTGGCTGCGGCCAACAAGCGCATCCGCAACATCCTCCGCAAGGCCGAAGGCGACATCCCGGCCCAGATCGACCCGGCGCTGCTGCAGGAAGACGCCGAGCGCGCGCTGGCTGAAGCGGTCACCGCGGCCATCGACGACACCGGCGCCAGCCTGCAGCACAAGGACTATGTGGCTGTGCTGGCGCGCCTGGCACGCCTGCGCCCGCAGGTCGACGCGTTCTTCGATGGCGTGATGGTCAATGCCGAGGATCCGGCGCTGCGTGGCAACCGCCTGGCGCTGCTGACGATGCTGGGCGAGCGCCTGGGCAAGGTGGCAGCGATCGAGCATCTGTCGAGCTGACGCCCGTATCGGTAGTGCCGGCCGCTGGCCGGCATTGCCACCGCGCATCGGATCGATCTGCGGGTTGCCGGCCAGCGGCCGGCACTACCGGATCACCGCCGGCGGATGTCCATCGGGGTCATTGCCGGCATCGCGCACGATGCCGGCATCCTCGCCTTCGATTGCGATGATCGCCACAAAGGCGCGTATTTTGACCGCCACTTAACAACCGATCCCCAATGACGTGATGCATTTCGCATCGTCACCTTCGGTCGGTATGCTGTGCCGCATGCAGCCAAAGAAATACGCCCTGCCGCTGATGGTCCTGTCGCTGGCCGCCACCTCCGTGGCCCACGCGCGCGGCACCATCGACAAGGTGGACATCAAGGGATTGGACAAGGGCGACGACGCCGCAATCATCGAGAACATCCAGGAATCGCTGTCGCTGTACGACACGATCGGCAAGGAACAGGGCGAATCGCGCCTGGAGTACCTGCTGTCACAGGCCGAGCGGCAGACCCGCCAGGCACTGGAACCGTTCGGGTACTACAACCCGGTGATCAAGGTCGAGGCGCCGCGCGAGGACGAGCATGTGCGGGTGCTGATCCATGTCGACAAGGGCACCCCGGTGACCGTTCGCCGTGAGCACATCGACATCACCGGGCCGGCGATGTATGACCAGTACCTGCAGGACGACCTGGCCGCATTCAAGCCGCGCAAGGGCCAGCGCTTCGAACATACGCAGTACGAAGCCAGCAAGATCACCGTCACCCGCCGCCTGGCCGAACGTGGCTATTTCGATGCCGACTACACCCAGCGTCAGGTGCAGATCACCCGTGCCGACAACGCCGCCGACATCGACCTGACCTGGGACAGCGGCCGCCGCTACAACATGGGACCGGTGCGTTTCGAGCAGGACTACTTCGTCGACAAGCTGTTCGATCCGCTGGTGTACTGGGAACAGGGCAGCTACTTCCACGAGGGCAAGCTGGACCGGCTGCGCGAGTCGCTGACCAAGCTGGACTACTTCAGCGTGATCGACATCCAGCCGCGGCCCGACCAGGCCGATGCGAACGGCGAAGTGCCGGTGGATGTGAAGCTGACCCGTGCCAAGCGCACCATCTACACTGCGGGTCTGAGCTACGGCAGCGAAAGTGGCCCGGGTGTGCGCGGTGGCATCGAACGGCGGTGGCTGAACAACCGCGGCCACAAGATGAACACGCAGCTGGACTATGCGCAGAAGCGCAAGAGCCTGGTCACCAGCTACCGCATTCCGGCCTTCAACTGGCTTGATGGCTGGTACACCTTCGCTGCCAGCGCCTACGACGAGCAGACCGACTACATCGACCTGCGCAACTTCAAGCTGATCGCCAGCCGCAGCGGTGAGATCAACGAACACTGGACCGCGATCGCCTCGATCAACGCGCTGCGCGAGCGCTGGCGCTATGCCTCCGGCACCGAATTCACCGACGCGGTCTACAACACGTCGACGCTGGTGTACCCGCAGATGGTCGCCGACTACGTCAACGTCGATGACGAACTGTTCCCGCGCAAGGGCATCAGCGGTACTGCGACGATGCGTGCCGGCGTTGAGGGTGCCGGTTCGGACACCAGCTTCGTGCAGGCCAATGCCGTGCTGCGCTGGTACATCCCGGTGGGCGAAAGCAACCGCCTGATCCTGCGCGGCGAGGGTGGCACCACCTGGACCAGTGATCTGGTGGCGATGCCGCCCAGCCTGCGCTACTTCGCCGGTGGTGACCGCAGCATCCGCGGCTATGCCTATCGCGAGGTGGGCCCGCGGACCCCGGCACCGGACAAGTACGTGCTGGGCGCCAAGAACCTGGTGATCGGCTCGGCCGAGTACGAGCACTACTTCAATGGTGGCCCGTGGGGTGCGGCGGTGTTCGTCGATACCGGCAGCGCCTTCGACAACACCATCGATCTGCATACCGGCGTCGGCTTCGGCGTGCGCTGGAAATCGCCGGTGGGCCCGGTGCGCGTGGATATCGCGCATGGCCTGAACAACCCGGATTCGCAGTTCCAGCTGTACCTCAACATCGGAGCGGACCTGTGAGTACGCCCGCACCCACTCCGAACCCGACCACGCCGCCGCGCGTGCGCTTCTACCGCCGCCGCCGCTTCTGGGCCTGGTCCGGTGTGGGCGTGCTGGGCCTGGTGCTGCTGGCCCTGCTGGCGGTGTACTGGCTGCTGCAGACCGTGGCCGGCCGTGACGTGCTGCTGGCGCAGGTGGTGGCACGGCTGCCGGTGGGCGCCAGCTTCACCTGGGACAAGGTGGACGGCCCGGTGGCCGGTCCGCTGACCCTGTACAACGTCGACTTCCGCTACGACGACATCCATTTCCACGCCGAGCGCGCCCATCTGGAGCCGGACCTGCGCCCGCTGCTGGGCCGCAAGCTGCTGCTGGACAAGCTGGAACTGACCAACGCGACGCTGAACCTGGCCAAGAGTGACGAGCCGTTCAAGCTGCCGTCGTGGCCCGATTCGCTGCCGCAGATCGAAATGCCGTTGGCGATCCAGGCCGATGCCATCGCCATCGACGGCTTCCGCATCAGCCAGGCCAACGAGCCGGTGATCGACATCAGTCGCGTGCGCGGCGGCATCGAGATCGCCAATGGCGAGTTCCAGGCACACAAACTGGTGGTGGACAGCGACATGGGCAATTTCACCGCCCAGGGTCGTTACATCCCGGCCAAGGACTACGACACCGATGTGACCGTCACCGCGGTGCTGCCGGCGCCGCGTGGCCGCACGGCCGCCACCGTCGGCCTGGTCGCCCGCGGTGACCTGTCGCACATGGAAGTGGCCGTAGCCGGGCGCGCGCCGAAGCCGCTGCACGCGATGCTGGTGTTCGATGGCCGCACCGATCCGAGCTGGAGCGCCAGCATCCGCAGTGACGAGCTGGATCTGGCGCTGCTGTCGCCGGCACTGGCCAGCTCGGCGATCGCGCCGCTGGCACTGGACTTCACCGCCGCCGGCAAGGGCGGCAACGCCAACCTGCGTGGCAAGGTGAAACAGGGCGATCAGGAACTGGAACTGGCACCGTCGGTGGTGTCGCTGCAGGACCAGGTGCTGAAAGTCTCACCGCTGCTGGTGAAGGGTCTTGGCGGTGAGGCGCGGCTGGAAGGCACGGCCGATTTCAGCCAGGAAGACCAGCAGAAGCTCAACTTCTCGGTGGTCGCACATGACCTGACCTACGTGCCAGCGGCGGACCCGAACACCGCCGGCAGCGCCCCGGTGCCGGTCACCTTGAAGGAAGCGCGCTTCGGCCTGGCCGGTACCCTGAAGGCCTGGGCGGCGATCGGCCGCGCCGAGGTCGAGCGCGACGCGCAGAAGGCACAGCTGCACTTCGATGTGCGCGGCAACGATCAGGCCGCGTCGATCCACCAGCTGCAGGCGCAGACCCCGGGTGGCCAGCTGCAGGTGGAAGGCCAGGTGGCGTGGGCACCGCAGCTGGACTGGGATGCCAAGGCCACGCTGAAGGACTTCGACCCCGGCTACTTCGTGCCGGGCTGGAATGGCCGCCTGTCTGGCAACCTGGCCTCCAAGGGCCGCCAGCTGCCGCCGCCGGCAAACGCACCGCCGGGTACCGCCGGCACGTTGGAAGCCACGGTCGATCTGCCGTCGTTGAAGGGCGTGCTGCGTCAGCGCAACCTGGACGCGCAGGGCAAGTTCGCGCTGCAGGGCGCGCAGGGCCAGGGTGACCTGAAGCTGTCGCTGGGCAGCAGCCGGGTGACCGCTTCGGGCAAGGTCGGTGACCGCCTCGACATCGATGCGCGTTTCGAACCGCTGCAGCTGAGTGACCTGCTGCCGGGCGCCGATGGCGGCCTGCGTGGCCAGGTACAGGTGAAGGGCCCGCGCGATGCGCCGGACATCACCGCCGACCTGGTCGGCAACAACCTCAACTGGGACGGCTATGGTGCCGAGAGCGTGAGCATCAAGGGCCACCTGCCGTGGCGCGGCGACAGCGGCACGCTGGCGATCCAGGGCCAGCAGGTCAATGCCGGCATGCTGCTGGAACGCTTGAATGTGGATGCGCAGGGCAGTGTCTCCAACCTGCGCCTGGCCGCGCAGACCCGCAACGAGATGGGCGCGATCGAGCTGCAGGGCAGCGTGCGCCAGCAGGGCGCGCAGTGGCGCGGCGAGCTGGCCGCGCTGCGCATCGCACCGGTGAAGGGCGATGCCTGGTCGCTGCGTGCACCGGCGGCGTTCGCGATCAACGGCAGCAACTACACGCTGGGCGAAGCCTGCCTGGCCGCCGCCAGCAGCGGCACACTGTGCGCACAGGCCAACTGGCCGCGCGAAGGCCTGGTGGTGCGCAGTGATGCGCTGCCACTGGCGCTGGTGCAGCCGTGGTTGCCGCCACAGTCCGGCCGTCGCATCTACCTGCGTGGCGATGTCAGCCTGGATGCGCAGATCCGCCCGCGCGGCAACGCCTGGGAAGGCCATGTGGAAGTGCGCTCGAAGGAAGGCGGCGTGCGCCTGGGTGAGAACCGCAATGCCGTGGGGGACACCACCCGTGGCGAGCTGGTGCGCTACGACCAGTTCTCGCTCAAGCTCGACATGACCCCGGCCAGCATCAAGGGCTACCTGGGCATGGGCTTCCAGGGCAACGGCTTCGTCGATGCCAGGATGCAGACCGGTTGGGAAGCCAGCGCGCCGTTGAACGGCGAGCTCTATCTCAACATGTCGCGGCTGTACTGGCTGGAGCTGTTCTCGCCGGACATCGTGCGACCGACCGGCCTGATCGAAGGCCACGTCAGCCTGCGCGGCACGCGTGGCCAGCCCTCGCTGGGCGGTGACGCGCAGCTGAGCAACTTCAAGGGTGAATTCCCGGCACTCGGCCTGACCTTCGACCAGGGCAAGGGCAGCTTCGTGGCCCAGCCCGATGGTTCGGCCAAGATCACCGCGCAGGCCAACTCCGGCCAGGGCACGCTGTACGTGGATGGTGGCCTGTCGTGGTTCGGCGATGCACAGCCGCTGCAGTTGAAGATTCACGGCGACAACGTGCTGCTGTCCAACACCAGCGAGCTGCGCATCGTCGCCAATCCCAACCTCGACTTCACCCTGGCCAAGGCCGCGATGGAGCTGCGTGGCACCGTGCACGTGCCCGAGGCCGACATCGATCTGGAGCGCCTGGACCGCGGCACCTCGGTGTCCGAAGACGTGGTGGTGCTCGACCCGGCCGATCCGGAAGAGTCGCGTACCTCGCCGCTGGACATGGAGCTGACCGTCAGCCTCGGTGACAAGGTGAAGATGACCGGCTTCGGCCTGAAGGGCGCGCTGACCGGCAAGATGCAGGTCTGGGCCAAGCCTGGCCGCGAAATGACCGCCAATGGCGGGCTGGAAGTGAGTGGCCGCTACAAGGCGTACGGGCAGGACCTGACCATCACCCGCGGCAACCTCACCTGGAACTACAACGCGGTGTCCGACCCGCGCATCAACATCCGTGCCGAGCGCCGGATCGGTGATGTCACTGCTGGTATCGACGTGACCGGGCGTGCGCAGCAGCCGCGTGCGGACGTGTGGTCCGATCCGGCGATGTCGCAGTCCGAAGCCCTGGCTTATCTGGTGCTGGGACGCAGCCTGACCGGCGCCAGCAGCGACCAGACGCAGCAGGTCAATGCGGCCTCGGCGGCATTGTCGGCCGGCAGCGGCCTGCTGGCCTCGCAGCTGGGTGCCAAGCTGGGTCTGGACGATGCCGGCGTGAGCCAGTCGCGCGCGCTGGGTGGCTCGGTGATCGGCGTCGGCAAGTACATCTCGCCCAAGCTGTACGTCGGTTACGGCGTGTCGCTGGTCGGTGCCGGTTCGGTGATCACGCTGAAGTACCTGCTGCGTCGCGGCTTCGACGTGGAAGTGGAATCGAGCACGGTGGAAAACCGTGGGTCGATCAACTGGCGGCGGGAGAAGTAACGATGCGGTAGTGCCGGCCGCTGGCCGGCAACTGCACCGTATCTCCCGAGTTGCGTGGGTTGCCGGCCAGCGGCCGGCACTACCGTGCACGACGGCCCCAACCATCGGCCGTTGCCCCATCCGCCCCCAGCGGCTATGGTCCCGGGCTGTTCTGTCGTACCGGATTGCCCCATGTCACCACGCAAAGCCCTTCCCACCGCCCTGGCCCTGGGCCTGACCCTCGCCGCCGGCGCCCACGCCGATGAAGGCATGTGGATGCCGACCCAGCTGCCGGAGCTGGCCAAGCCGCTGCAGGCCGCAGGCTTCAAGGGCAATCCGGCCGACCTGGCCAATGTCACCGCACCGCCGCTGAGCGCGGTGGTGCGTGCCGGTGGCGGCACCGGCTCGTTCGTATCGTCGGACGGCCTGCTGCTGACCAACCACCACGTGGCGATGGGCGTGATCCAGTACAACAGCTCGCCCGAGCACGACCTGATCAATGGTGGCTTCATCGCCAGGGACCGCGCCGACGAGCGCCCGGCCAACCCGGACTTCCGCGTGCTGGTCACCGTCGGCTTCGACAAGGTGACCGACCAGGTGCTGGCGCAGGCGCGTGGCAAGACCGGCCGTGCCTACTTCGATGCGGTGGATGCGGCCAGCAAGCAGATCGTGGCCGAGTGCGAGAAGGACGGCAGCGTGCGCTGCTCGGTGGCCAACATGTACTACGGCACCGATTTCTACCGCATTGCCCAGCTGGAGCTGAGCGACGTGCGATTGGTCTACGCGCCGCCGCGTGCGATCGGCAACTACGGCGATGAGATCGACAACTTCATGTGGCCGCGCCACACCGGCGACTTCACCCTGCTGCGCGCCTATGTCGGCAAGGACGGCAAGCCGGCCGCGTACAGCAAGGACAACGTGCCCTACCAGGCGCCGGCGCACCTGCAGATGTCGGTGGAAGGTCCGAAGGAAGGTGACTACGCGATGCTGGCCGGTTACCCGGGCATTACCTATCGCCACCGTACCGCGGCCGAATTCGCTGGCCAGATCGATACCGTGCTGCCGCGCCGCGTATCGGTGTTCCAGCAGATGATCGACACTATCGAGGCCGCCAGTGCCAAGGACGCGCAGGCGCGCACCCGCTACGCCTCGCAGCTGCAGTCGCTGAAGAACAACCGCAAGCGCGCCGCCGGTGAGCTGGAAGGCCTGCTGCGCAGCGACGCCAAGGCCCAGCGTGCCGCCGACGAGACGGCGATGCTGGCTGCCACCGACCGCAAGTACCAGGGCGATATCAAGGCGCTGCTGACCAACCTGTCGCAGGGCGCGGCGGTGGGCGAACGTGACCTGCTGCTGGACCAGATGGCCGCACAGAGCCAGCTGCTGCGCTCGGCGCTGCTGCTGGAACGCCTGCGTATCGAATCTGCCAAGCCGGACGCGCAGCGCGAGAGTGGTTTCCAGCAGCGCGACCAGGCGATGATCGAAGGCGTGCTCAAGCAGGTCCAGCGCCGCTACGCGCCGGAGGTCGAGAAGGCGCTGCTGACCACCCTGCTGACCCGTTACCAGCAGCTGCCGGAAGCGCAGCGCGTGGCCGAGTTCGATACGGCCTTCGGCCGTACCCCGGAGCAGCTGGCGAAGGCACTGGACACCCTGTACGCCGGCACCCAGCTGGGTGAAGAGGCACAGCGCCTGTCCCGTTTCGCTGCTGCGCGCGAAGGCAAGGCGCTGGCCGCCGATCCGCTGATCACCGTGGCCGCCCCGCTGGTGGCCGCGCAGCTGCGCATCGAGAACGAAAGCAAGACCCGCGAAGGCGAGCAGCTGCGCCTGCGCCCGGCCTACATGCAGGCGCTGTTCGCCTGGCGTGCCAAGCAGGGCCGCGCGGTGTACCCGGATGCCAACCGCACCCTGCGCATCAGCTACGGCAAGGTCGAAGCGCTGCATCCGCGCGACGGCGTGACCTACTCGCCGGTGACCACCGTGGCCGGCATCGTCGAGAAGAACACCAACGCCTATCCGTTCGATGCGCCGAAGCCGCTGCTGGCCGCGATCGGCAAGGGTGACTTCGGCAGCACCGCCGACCCGGCGCTGAAGACCCAGACGGTCAACTTCCTGACCAACCTGGATACCACCGGCGGCAACTCCGGCTCGCCGGTGCTCAACGCCAAGGGCGAACTGATCGGCCTGAACTTCGACAGCAACTGGGAATCGGTCAGCGCCAGCTGGTGGTTCGACCCGCGCTACAAGCGCGCCGTGCACGTGGACATGCGCTACCTGCGCTGGCTGCTGGCCAAGGTCTACCCGGCGCCCGAGCTGCTGAAGGAAATGGGCGTGCCGGCCCAATAAGAAGCCGGCCACGACCAACGGTCGTGGCCCGCACCGCGTAGGCCCCCACCTTGGTGGGGGTGGTTGCCCCCAACGAGCCCGCACCCCCGGCCATGCCTGGCCTACACTGCGGGTTCTTCCGACGGAAACGCACGCGTGGTCTCCAGCTGGATCCTGCTGCTGGTCTCGGTTGCCTATGCCGCGCTGCTGTTCGGCGTGGCGTGGTGGGGTGACCGTCGGCCGATGTACCCCGACCGGCCGTGGCTGCGGCCGGTGGTCTACAGCCTGGCACTGGCCGTGTACTGCTCGTCGTGGACGTTCTACGGTGCGGTCGGTACCGCCGTGCGCAACGGCGTGGGCTACCTGCCGATCTATATCGGTCCGTTGCTGCTGCTGTTGTTCGGCTGGCGCATCATCGAGCGCCTGGCGCTGATCGCACGCAGCCAGAACGTGGTGTCCATCGCCGACTTCATTTCTTCGCGCTTCGGTCGCTCGCGGCGGCTGGCGGCGCTGGTGGCGATCATCGCGCTGATCGGCATCATTCCGTACCTGGCCCTGCAGTACAAAGCAGTGGCGATGAGCCTGCAGGTACTGACCGGCAACACCGGCCCCACTGGCTTCTTCACCGATCCCGCGCTGTACGTGGCGCTGCTGATGGCGCTGTTCGCCACCCTGTTCGGCACCCGCCAGGTCGACGCCACCGAGCACCACCACGGCATGATGCTGGCGATCGCCTTCGAATCGGTGATCAAGCTGCTGGCCATGCTGGCCGTGGGCGTGTTCGCCTACCTGTGGCTGAGCAACCGCACCGACGCGGTGGTCGAGTCGGTGCATACGCTGTTCACCGGCCTGCCGCCGGTGGGCTTCATCTCGCAGACCCTGCTCAGCTTCTTGGCCATCATCTGCCTGCCACGCCAGTTCCACGTGGCCGTGGTCGAGTGCGGTGACGTGCGCGACGTACGCCGCGCGCGCTGGATGTTCGGTGGCTACCTGGTACTGATCTCGGGCATGGTGCTGCCGATCGCCACCGCCGGCGTGACCCTGTTCGGCACCGGCGGCAGCGTCGCCGACGACTCGATGGTGCTGGCCCTGCCGCTGGCCGAAGGCCGCAACGCGCTGGCGCTGATCGCCTATGTGGGCGGCTTCTCCGCTGCCACCGGCATGGTCATCGTCTCGTCCATTGCGCTGGCCACCATGGTCAGCAACGACCTGGTGATGCCGGTGCTGCTGCGTCGCAGTGGCGACCATCAGGAAGCCGCCGACGTTGCCTCGCGCGTGCTGTGGATCCGCCGCCTGGCGATTCTGCTGCTGGCGCTGATGGCGTACAGCTACTACCGCACCAGCAGCAACGACAGCACGCTGGCCTCGTATGGCCTGATGGCGTTCGCAGCGGTGGCGCAGTTTGCGCCGGGCCTGATCGGCGGCCTGTACTGGCGCGGTGCCAGCCGGCGCGGCGTCGAGGTGGGCATGCTGCTCGGCTTTGCCACCTGGCTGTACACCCTGCTGCTGCCGGCGATGACGATGGCCGGCTGGGTCGATGCTGGCTGGGTGCAGCACGGCCCGTTCGGCATCGAGTGGCTGCGCCCGCAGCAGCTGTTCGGCATGACCGGCTGGGACCCGCTGACCCATGGCACGTTCTGGTCGCTGCTGGTCAATGCGGCGACGATGATGCTGGTGTCCGCACGCTGGCGGCCCGGTGTGGACGAGCGGCTGCGCGCCGCGCCGTTCCTCGACCCGTATGCCGAGCGCCCGTCGGTGGCCGGTGGCTGGCCCGGTCATGTGCACGTGGGCGACCTGCTGGCACTGGCCTCGCGCGTAGTGGGTGAACGCCATGCGCGACGTTCGTTCTTCGAACAGGCGCAGTCACTGGGCCGTGAGCTGCAATCCTCGGCACCTGCCGACCGTCCGTGGGTGCAGTTCACCGAGCGCCTGCTGGCCGCCTCGATCGGTGCGGCATCGGCGCGCCTGCTGCTGACCAGCCTGCTGCGTGGCTCGGGCATGGACCTGGGCGAAGTGGTGGCGGTGCTGGACGAAGCGGGGCAGGAGCTGCGCTTCAACCGCGAGATCCTGTCGACCACGCTGGAGAACATCAGCGCCGGGGTCAGCGTGGTCGACCCGGACATGCGACTGACCGCTTGGAACCGGCGTTACCAGGACATGTTCGGCTACCCCGACGGCATGCTCTACGTGGGCCGCCCGGTGGCCGACCTGATCCGCTACAACGCCGAGCGCGGCGAGCTGGGCGAGGGCGATATCGAAGTGCAGATCAACCGCCGCATCGGCTACATGCGTGCCGGTTCACCGCACGTGTTCGAGCGCACCCGCAGCGATGGCAAGGTGATCGAGATGCGCGGCCAGGCGCTGCCCGGCGGCGGTTACGTGACCAGCTACAACGACATCACCGACTACAAGCACGCGGAAAAAGCGCTGCTGGAAGCCAATGAGACGCTGGAACAGCGCGTGGCCGAGCGCTCGCATGAAGCCGAGGTCGCGCAGCAGTCGAAGACCCGCTTCCTGGCAGCGATCAGCCATGACGTGCTGCAGCCACTGAACGCCGCACGCCTGTTCGCTTCTGCGCTGCGCGACAGCGATCACGTGAGCGATGAGCAGAAGCACCTGGCCGAGCGTGTGGATGCGTCGTTGCGTGCGGCCGAAGAGCTGCTCGATGGCCTGCTGGACGTATCGCGGCTGGATGCCGGTGGCCTGCACCCGGTGATCGGCGAGTTCGACGTGAGTGCGTTGATGCGTGAGCTGGCCGCGCAGTACACCCCGGTCGCCGCCGGCCGTGGTCTGCGCCTGGACCTGTTCGCACGCCCGGCATGGGTGCGCAGTGACCGCCGCCTGCTGCGCCGCGTGCTACAGAACTTCCTGGCCAATGCGCTGCGCTACACCCGCCAGGGCCGCATCGTGCTGGCCGTGCGCCAACGCGGCGATGAAGTGGAACTGCAGGTGTGGGATACCGGCCCCGGCATTCCCGAGCACCATATGCGGCAGATCTTCGACGAGTTCCACCGCTACCAGCAACCATTCGACTGGGGCGAACAGGGATTGGGCCTGGGCCTGTCGATCTGCCAACGCATCTCGCGCCTGCTCGACCATCGGTTGAACGCACGCAGCCGGGTCGGCAAGGGCTCGATGTTCTCGATCATCCTGCCGCGGGTGGCACCGCTGCCGGGCTACACCGAGCTGGCCACACCCGCACAGACCGTCGCCGCGCCAGTACGCAGCGATTCGCTGGCGGGCCTGCGCGTGCTGTGCGTGGACAACGACGAGGAGATCCTCGACGGCATGCGCGCACTGCTGGGCCGTTGGCAGGTGCAGGTGATCACTGCGGCCACCGTCGACCAGGCGCTGGAGAAGATCGCCGAGCACCCACAGGTGATGCTGGTGGATTACCACCTGCACGACCGCATGGACGGCCTGGATGCGCTGGTAGCGCTGCGCGAGGCGGCCGGTTACCCGCTGCCGGGCGCACTGCTGACCGCCGATGGTCGCGACGAGCTGAAGCGGATGGCGCGCGAACGCGGCTACCGCGTGCTGACCAAGCCGATCAAGCCGGCCTCGCTGCGCGCCTTCCTGGGCGCGCTGCGCGATGCGCAGTAGATCCACGCCATGCGTGGATGTGACGTCAGGTAGTGCCGGCCGCTGGCCGGCAACCACGTAATCGCGGAAGCGTTACCCCAGGCCGTGCAGGTGTTCGTACAGGATCGTCGCGCCGATGATCACCAGGATCACGCCGCCGATGATCTCGGCACGCTTGCCGACCATGCTGCCCAGCACGCGGCCGAGCATGATGCCGACGGTGACCATGGTCAGCGTGCACAGGCCGATCACTGCAGCCATCACGCCGATATGCACGTCCATGAAAGCCAGGCCGATACCCACCGCCATCGCGTCGATGCTGGTGGCGAAACCGGTCAGCGCCAGCTTCCAGAAGCCGTGGTGCTGCGAGGGGTCTTCGTCTTCGTCGGCACTGTCCGGACGCAGGCCGTTGTAGATCATGTGGATGCCCAGTGCGCCGAGCAGGCCGAAGGCGATCCAGTGGTCGAAGGCTTCGACGTACTGCAGGGCGGCACGGCCGAGCAGCCAGCCGATGATGGGCGTGATCGCCTCGATGACGCCGAAGATGATGCCGGCACGCAGTGCGTCGCGGAATACCGGCTTGCGCATGGCCGCACCCTTGCCGATTGCAGCGGCGAAGGCATCGGTGGACATGGCAAAGCCGATCAGGAGGATCGAAATGGGGGACATGGGCGGCGGCTGAGGTCGGGCTAGGACGGACGCACGGCCTGCGCTCGCGCCCAACCTGACGTTGCGCGCGCGGGCCGCTGGTCTCGCCAACCATCATGGTTGTCCACGCCACGGCGCACTGGCCGAGTATGTTGACGTGGACGATTCCTGCGTAGGAATCCGGCTACTCCCCAAGGGGACGCGCAGCTTAGCATCGCGATTCACGCGCGGCGCATTTCCAGCGAAACGCGCAGGCAGGGCTGGTTTGTATAGCGATGGCTATATCGAGAGCGCAGCCGTGCCTGGTAGTGCCGGCCGCTGGCCGGCAGGTGCACCATCAAAAGCGTGCCAAGCAAGCTTGGCACCTACCAATGCAGTATCAGATGATGTCGCGCGTTTCAGGGGATTGCCGGCCAGCGGCCGGCACTACCTTCAGTCTTCTTCCGGCGGCAGCACGATGGCGTCGTCGTCGATCGCCAGCTTGCCGGCCATCAGCACGGCCTGGGTGCGGTTGGTCACGCCCAGCTTGCGCAGGATCGCGGTGACGTGGGCCTTGATCGTCGCTTCGGACACGTTGAGGTCGTAGGCGATCTGCTTGTTCAAGCGGCCGGCGCCGAGCATCTGCAAAACGCGGAACTGCTGCGGGGTCAGCTCGCGCAGGCGCTGGCCGACTTCGCGTTCCTCGCTGCCGGTGGGCGGCACGTTGTGCGCTTCCGGCGGTGCCCAGGTCTCGCCATCGAGGATGGTGCCCAGCGCGTGGCCGATGGTGTCCGAATCCGCAGACTTCGGAATGAAGCCCAGCGCGCCGTGGTCGAGCGCGCGGCGCATCACCGTGGCTTCTTCGCGCGCGGACACCACGACCACCGGTAGCTGTGGATGCAGCGAGCGCATGTGCACCAGCGCGTTGAAACCCTGCGCACCGGGCATGTTGAGATCCATCAGAACCAGGTCGGCGTCGTTGTGCTGGTCGGCCAGCGCGTACAGCGCTTCCACGCTGTCGGCTTCGAACAGCTGCACGCCGGGGATGACCCGCTGTACCGCCCCACGCAGGGCTTCGCGGAACAGCGGGTGGTCATCGGCAATCAGGAGGGTGGTCATGGGTCGAGCTTATCGATCAGGAAAAAGAGCGACGTGATGGCAGGTGCAGGACGGGTCGGACACGGCCGGGTCCCTCCTCCCGGCCACGTCCCTGGCGCGTCCTGCGCCTGCGGTCACGCCATCAGCGCACCTTGCGCTCGTCCACCAGTGACGCCACCACCGACGGATCGGCCAGGGTCGAGGTGTCGCCAAGCTGGTCCGGTGCGTTCTCGGCGATCTTGCGCAGGATGCGGCGCATGATCTTGCCCGAGCGGGTCTTCGGCAGGCCCGGCGCCCACTGCAGGTGGTCCGGCGTGGCGATCGGGCCGATTTCCTTGCGCACCCACGCAATCAGCTCCTTGTGCAGCTCATCGGTCGGCGCCTCTTCGGCCACCAGCGTCACGTACGCATAGATGCCCTGGCCCTTCACGTCGTGCGGGAAGCCGACCACGGCCGCTTCGGCCACCTTCGGGTGCGAGACCAGAGCGCTTTCCACTTCGGCGGTGCCGATGCGGTGGCCGGACACGTTGATCACATCGTCCACGCGGCCGGTGATCCAGTAGTAGCCGTCTTCGTCGCGGCGGCAACCGTCACCGGTGAAATAGCTGCCCGGGTAGGTGCGGAAATACGTATCGATGAAGCGCTGATGGTCGCCGTACACCGTGCGCATCTGGCCCGGCCAGGAATCGCGGATGATCAGGTTGCCCTCGGTCGGGCCGTCCTGGATCTCGCCATCGGCGTTGACCAGCGCCGGCTGCAC
Organism: Stenotrophomonas genospecies 3; assembly: GCF_054473855.1. Lineage (NCBI taxonomy): Bacteria > Pseudomonadati > Pseudomonadota > Gammaproteobacteria > Lysobacterales > Lysobacteraceae > Stenotrophomonas > Stenotrophomonas genospecies 3. The sequence continues at coordinate 215,022 of NZ_JBTMUR010000009.1, read as the reverse complement.
GCCGAAGAAGGGCAGGGTGGCCGAGCCCGGCTTGAGGTCCATCGCGCCGGCCAGCGGCGAGATCAGGATGCCGCCGGTCTCGGTCTGCCACCAGGTATCGACGATCGGGCAGCGGCTGTCGCCGACCACCTCGTAGTACCAGCGCCAGGCTTCCGGATTGATCGGTTCGCCGACGCTGCCGAGCAGGCGCAGCGACGCGCGCGAGGTCTTCTTCACCGGCTCCTCGCCTTCGCGCATCAGTGCGCGGATGGCGGTCGGGGCGGTGTAGAAGATGCTCACCTTGTGCTTGTCGATGACGTTCCAGAAGCGCGAGGTGTCGGGGTAGTTGGGCACGCCTTCGAACATCAGCGAGGTCGCGCCGTTGGCCAGCGGGCCGTACACGATGTAGCTGTGGCCGGTGACCCAGCCGACGTCGGCGGTGCACCAGTAGATGTCGTCCTCGCGCAGATCGAACACCGCTTCATGGGTGTAGGCCGCGTACAGCAGGTAGCCGCCGGTGGTGTGCAGCACGCCCTTCGGCTTGCCGGTGGAACCGGAGGTGTAGAGGATGAACAGCGGGTCTTCCGCGTTCATGCGTTCCGGTTCGCAGGTAGCCGGCTGGCTGTCCACCACATCGTGGAACCAGCGATCGCGCGGCGCCTGCATGTCCACCGCGCCACCGGTGTGGCGCACTACCAGCACGGTTTCAACCGTGTTCGTGCCGGGCAGCTTCAGCGCTGCATCGACGTTGGCCTTCAGCGGAATCTTCCGACCACCGCGCAGACCCTCGTCTGCGGTGATGATCAGCTTACTCTGGCAGTCGCTGACGCGGTCGGCGATCGAGTTCGGTGCGAAGCCACCGAACACCACCGAGTGGATCGCACCGATGCGTGCGCAGGCCAGCATGGCCACGGCGGCGTCGACGATCATCGGCAGGTAGATGGTGACCCGGTCGCCCTTCTTGACCCCGAGGTTGCGCAGCGCATTGCCGAGGCGGCAGGTGCGCTCGTACAGCTCGCGATAGGTCACGTGCTGCGCCGGTGCGTCCGGGCCGTCCGGCTCGAACAGCAGGGCGGTCTTGTCGCCACGCTTCTCCAGCTGGCGGTCCAGGCAGTTCACGCTGGCATTGAGCTCGCCATCTTCGAACCACTTGATGTGGAAATCGGACAGGTCGTAGCTGACGTTCTTGATCTTCGTCGGCTTGCGCATCCACTCCAGGCGCTCGGCGGCCTTGCCCCAGAAACCATCCGGGTCGGTCACCGAAGCCTGGTACTGCTGTTCGTACGACGTCTTGTCGATGCGTGCCTTGGCGGCGAACTGCGGATCGACGGGGTAGATATCAGCCATGGCACCCTCACTTGCACGTTGACTTTGTATGTGCGGTCGCAGCATCGCAGCGACCGATCCCCTTCAGTTTGCCCCATCCACCCCCGGCCGCGTCACCACTCTGGTTAGACCATGGTCGAAAGTGAGCGCCCAGCAGGGCCGGGTTCGACCAATGGCGAATAGCCGCTATACATAATCGCCCCGCAGTCTCGGCTCGACCGTGCCCCACGCGCGGCATCACCTTGCCACTTGGGAGAGAGGGCAACATGAGCCACCGTACGTTGAAAGCCGTGCGCAAACCTTTGGCGGCCTGCCTGTTGGTCGCCCTGGTCGCACCGGGCATGGCGTTCGCTGAGACCGCCAAAGAGAAAGCGCTGGAAGCACGCGTTGCCGAACTGGAACGCCAGGTCCAGCTGCTGCTGTCTTCGCAGCAACAACAACAGACCCAGATCAGCCAGACCCAGCAGGCGGTGACCGAAGTCCGCACGGTGCAGGCCGAGCAGAAGCCGGTCGCCTCGGTGCCGGCGGGCAAGCAGCCGATCCAGGTCACCACCATCACCCCGGGCGCCGCGCCGGGCACCACGGTCAAGATCGGCGGCTTCATCAAGGCCGATTTCCTCGCCACCCAGACCAGCGATGGCCAGCTGGCCGACGACGCCACCGGCCGCTCGCTGTACCTGCCGGGCCAGACCCCGGTGGAAGGCGCCGGCGGCAGCGGCAAGCGTTCGGGTACCGATTTCAACGCCCACGCCAAGTTCTCGCGCTTCAACCTGGGCATCGACAACGTGAGCGAATCGGGCAACAAGGCCGGTGCGTTCTTCGAGATGGACTTCTTCGGCAACTCGCTGGGCAACCAGACCGCGACCAATACCTACGGTGTGACCCTGCGCCACGCCTACATGTACTGGAACAACTGGATGGCCGGCCAGACCTGGTCCAACTTCATGGACGCGGCCGCACTGCCGGAAGCGGTCGACTTCGTCGGTCCCACCGACGGCGTGATCTTCGTGCGGCAGGCGCAGGTGCGCTACACCCAGGGTGGCTTCAGCGTCGCGCTGGAAAACCCGGAAACCACCACCCTCACCGGCACCCGCAACCCGGTCACCGGCGCCTGGACCAACGCGAGCGCCAACTCCGATCGTGGCAGCCTGCCTGATCTGACCATGCGCTATGGCTGGAAGGGCGACTGGGGCACCTTCGGTGTCGGCGGCATCGTCCGCCAGCTGAAGGTCGACAACCAGGCCACCGGCGCCAAGGCCGACAAGGTGGCCGGCGGCCTGACCCTGGGCGGCAAGTGGGTGATGGGCGACAGCGATTCGCTGCACTACCAGCTGACCGGCGGCGAAGGCATCGCCCGCTACATCGGCCTGGGCATCACCGCCGACAGTGCCTACGACGTTGCCCGCGACGAGCTCAACCCGACCGGCGTGCTTGCCGGCTACGTGGGCTGGCGGCATGCGTTCTCGCCGAAGCTGCGCACCAACCTGATCTACGCGCGCAGCGACTACGACAACGACAGCATCCTCGGCCCGCTGGTGACCAAGAGCGTGCAGAGCATCCGCGGCAACATCTTCTACTCGCCGCTGCCCAAGGTCGATATCGGTGCGGAGCTGATGTACGGCCGTCGCGAAGTGGAGAACGGCAACAAGGGTGACATCACCCGGTTGCAGTTCACCACGAAGTACAGCTTCTAAGAGCGTGCCGGCCAGCGGCCGGCACCTACCGAGATAGGGTGCCGGCCAAGGTCGGCACCTACCGAAATGGGGTGCCGGCCAAGGTCGGCATCTACCGAATTGAGTGCCGACCAACGGTCGGCACCCACCAACAACGATTGCTTCGGAGGGGAAGCGTCCCATGTCCAGTACACCCAGCACCGCCCATAAAGCGGGCACCCTGACCAAGGGCCACAAGAAGGTCATCTTCGCCTCGAGCCTCGGTACGGTCTTCGAGTGGTATGACTTCTTCCTGTATGGCTCGCTCGCCGCCATCATCGCCAAGCAGTTCTTCAGTGGCGTCAATGAAACCACGGGCATGATCTTCGCCCTGCTGGCGTTCGCTGCCGGCTTCTTCGTGCGTCCGTTCGGCGCGGCCTTCTTTGGCAGCCTCGGCGACCGCATCGGCCGCAAGTACACCTTCCTGGTCACCATCCTGATCATGGGCATCTCGACCTTCCTGGTCGGCGTGCTGCCCAACTACGCTTCGATCGGTTTCGCCGCGCCGGTGATCCTGATCATCCTGCGCCTGGCCCAGGGCCTGGCGATGGGCGGCGAGTACGGCGGTGCCGCCACCTACGTGGCCGAGCATGCGCCGGACGACAAGCGCGGCCTGTACACCAGCTTCATCCAGTGCACCGCCACGCTCGGCCTGTTCATGTCGCTGCTGATCATCCTGGCCTGCCGCTACTTCCTCGGCAACGAAGCCTTCGAAGCCTGGGGCTGGCGTATTCCGTTCCTGGTGTCGATCCTGCTGCTGGGCGTGTCCGTGTGGATCCGCCTGCAGCTGAGCGAATCGCCGCTGTTCCAGCAGATGAAGTCCGAGGGCAAGGGTTCCAAGACCCCGTTCCGTGACAGCCTGAAGGGCGGCAACCTGAAGCTGATGCTGCTGGTCCTGCTGGGTGCTGCGGCTGGCCAGGCGGTGGTCTGGTACGGCGGCCAGTTCTACGCGCTGTTCTTCCTCAGCAGCATGCTGAAGGTCGATGCCACCACTTCCTACCTGCTGATCGCCGCCGCGCTGGCGCTGGGCGTGCCGTTCTTCATCTTCTTCGGCTGGCTGTCCGATCGCATCGGCCGCAAGAAGATCATCCTGGCCGGCTGCCTGCTGGCGGCTGTTACCTACATCCCGATCTTCAAGGGCCTGACCCACTTCGCCAATCCGGCCATCGAAGAAGCCCGCAGCAGCTCGCCGGCCCTGGTCGTGGCCGATCCGGCCACCTGCTCGTTCCAGTTCGATCCGGTCGGCCTGCGCAAGTTCACCAGCTCCTGCGACGTGGCCACCGCCGCGCTGACCAAGGCCGGTGTGCCGTATGACGTGCAGCCCGCCGCCGCCGGTTCGCTGGCGATGGTGAACGTGGGCAGTGCCAGCGTCACTTCGTATGAAGCCGCTGGCCTGACCAAGGAAGACGGCAAGGCCAAGGCTGATGCCTTCGGTGCGGAGCTGAAGACCGCCCTGACCACCGCTGGTTACCCGGCCAAGGCCGATGGCGCACGCATCAACATCGCCGGCACGATCTTCATGCTGTGGCTGCTGGTGCTGTACGTGACCATGGTCTACGGCCCGATTGCCGCCTACCTGGTCGAACTGTTCCCGACCCGCATCCGCTACACCTCGATGTCGCTGCCGTACCACATCGGCAACGGCTGGTTCGGTGGCTTCCTGCCGGCGATCTCGTTCGCGCTGGTGGCCGGTACCGGCAACCTGTACTACGGCCTGTGGTACCCGATCATCATCGCGCTGATGTCGGTGGTGATCGGCGGCCTGTTCCTGCGCGAGACCAAGGACGTGGATATCACCAAGTAACCGGCGCGCCGACCAACGGTCGGCACCCACCGGGTTTCAGGGGCCGCGGTGCAGACCGCGGCCTTTCTGTTTGTGGGGTGGCGACTGGGGTCGGATCCCTTTCGCGCGCGAATGGGCTCCGACCCTAACAGCAGGACGTGCTACTCCGAGCATCCATCGCTCAGCTCAAGCTGTCGCCTTGAAAACGCTTCGATGCAGAACCGACGCTGCGCGCTCTCATCGCCTGCCTGGCGGATCTGCCTGCGCAACTGGTCGGCTCCCGGGCAACGCGCAGCGCGAGCGACAACGAGGTTGCATACAGAAACGAACGGGAAGTGGACGTCATGGCGTGGAATGTTCAACTTCTCGTCCCAGGCCTCGAACGGAAAGAGCACATGTAACAAGCCATCTGCCGCTTCATCCTCGCTTGGTCGCGTAAGGGCGACATCCGGTGCATCCCTGAGCAACGTCGCATAGGCGTCCAGGAGGCGACGGCCGTGCCGATCATGCTCCGCCGGTGTGCTCGCCTGCCGCAAGGCGGTGTAGTACGGGAAGAGGCTATCTACATCGGGTCCGCTGCAGGTCACGCCGGATGAACATGAGCTGTCATTGACGGGAATCTGCACACGGCAGGTCGAACGCTCAAGCCTCTCTGCAAGCGCCTCGAGCACCCTGCCAATACTGGCACCGTGTGAGGCATCGCCCTCGAGCTCGCCGACGACGGCGGCCAGGGTGTCGCCCAGCAATGGGATGTGTTCGTGCTCGGTGTTCAGGTCGATTGCCGCGACATCAATGGACTGCTCGCTGGCATCGGAAACTCCGGGCATGAGAAGACATCCGGTCAGAAATGCAAATACGCGTCGCATCTACACATGTTATTGGAGGTGGGACACCACCTTCAGCACGCTGACGTCGTTAAGCAATGAAACAAGTACGAATCTACATATCAGCCAAGTACTCAATCGTACCGATGCGAGGTGACGTATCCAGCCACACGGAACACTGGAGCTTCTAGCAAGAACTGCCAACTTATGACGCAAATGGCCCGAATTCCCTTTGTTCGCCAGTGCGTCCCATAGCATGGGTGATTCATCGAATCGGATCGGGGCATGCGCAGCGTACTTCTGGCAGCGATCATCACTGTCTCAGCGTCATCGCCTGACGCAGAAACGCATGTAGCTGCCGACGGTGCGGCACCGCATGGAAGCCTGCGAGTCGAGGAAAGATCGCCCGTGATCAAACAACTATGCAAGACAGAGAAGGTCTGGCTGTCCTGGAACAACGCCGTACCAAACGCAACATTGGTGACCTGCGACTGCAGTTGCACATCGCATGACAACTCAGGATGGCTTGTCGAGGCGCAAGAAGTCGGCACCTATCGGGTGCATCGCGTCTCTCTCGGCAAGGTTTTCAGTCCCACGGAGTTCTGTCGGGCTGGTGCGCGGATTCAGGACATCGTCTCGTCGCATCCGTGGTGTTCAGTCGCTATATCGAGCATGCCGATGAATGCGATCTTTGCGACGTTGGTGAAGCAGCCCACGGAATCGGGCGATGAGCCTTACTGCTTTATGCCCCACTTCTTCGTAGGTGATCCAAAAGCCCCCCTGAGAAGAACTCCAGTGTCGGGTGAACTGTTCTCCGATGCGCCCGCAGCAGAGTCAGCAGTGATCGTGCGGGAGATCGAGATCCTGCATGACTGGAGGCGGGAATCTGCGAGTGAGTAGCGCTGCGTAGCGCATTGATTCCCTCGGACAAAGTATGAGGGCTATACATGCTGGAGTTTCAGTGATGTTTGTTTTGAAGCGCGTGGCGCTGGCATTAACTGTTGGCCCACCTCTGCTCTTATCTGCTTACGCTGTGGATGCCAGTGCGATCTATGGCGTCAACCACACTCACTGGGCGATCAACCGATTCAGTGTCGATGGCCGTTCGGCGATTGACGTTATTGGTCCATATCAAGGTGGCGGAGGAGGATGCTGTTACATGACTCCAGATCGGTGGCGGCCAGGGATGATGGTACGGGTCGATTGGGAAACCGGGACAGGGAGTACAGCGGGATTCCCTGGGTTTGCAGATGAGGCGAAGTACGACGCTTGGCTGCAACAAATCGAGGCACAAAAGCGCAGGCACAGCAAAGTCGTCCCCGTCCCGGATTACACCAACCAGAAAGTCTGCGGCATCACCGTGCATTTCCTGCCCTGCGATGAGATTCAGGTCACCACCTCCTGTTACGCCTACGGCAGCCCTGAGTATCCGATCAAGATTCCGCTTGAGTTGCCAGAACCGCCGTCATGCCCGGCAGAGCGTACCGAGCAGCAGAAGGCGTAGTGAGGGACGGGATTGCATGCGAGGGTGAGCGCATGCACGTTGGTGGCGAGGTTCCCGAATGAGACCCCGTGCGAAGGCGTGAAGGTTGGCATGCGAGTCGAGCACGGCTCGACTCTACAATCGGCCCATGACCACCACCACGCCGACCGACCTGCCCGCCATCCTGCACACCCTGCGCAGTGCCTGGCGGTCGCAGCGCCCGTCGCTGGACCAGCGCGAGAATGACCTGCGCCGCCTGCGCGAGGCGCTGAAGCTGCGCCTGGACGAAATGGCCCAAGCCATCGCCGAGGACTTCGGCCACCGTGCCCACACCGAATCGAAGCTGGCCGACGGCATGAGCGTGCTGTCGGCCATCGACCACCTGCGCCGTCACCTGCGCCGCTGGTCGAAGCCGCAGCGCGTCGGTGCCGGCTGGCGGCTGTGGCCGGCGCGCGCGCAGCTGCGGCCGACGCCGCTGGGCGTGGTCGGGGTGATCTCGCCCTGGAACTACCCAGTCACGCTGGCATTGGTGCCGCTGGTCACCGCCATTGCCGCCGGCAATCACGTGTTGCTCAAGCCCTCCGAACACACGCCGTGCACCAGCGCGTTCCTGGCCGATCTGCTGGCCAGCGTGTTCCCGCCCGATCGCGTGGCGGTGGTGCAGGGTGGGGCGGATGTGGCCGCGGCGGTGTCGTCGCTGCCGCTGGACCATCTGCTGTTCACCGGCTCGACGGCCGTTGGCCGCAAGGTGATGGTCGCTGCCGCCGAGCATCTGGTGCCGGTCACGCTGGAACTGGGCGGCAAGTCGCCGGCCATCGTCTGCCGCGATTTCCCGCTGGACAAAGCCGCTGCGCGGCTGGCTACCGGCAAGTGGTTCAACGCCGGGCAGACCTGCATCGCGCCGGATTACGTGCTGATCGACACCGCGCGCCAGCGCGAGTTCGTGCAGTCGCTGCAGCAGCAGGTGCGCGAACGCTACGGCGATTTCAGCAGCGCCGACGACTACACGCGCATCATCAACGAAGGCCAGTACCGGCGCCTGCAGGGTTATCTGGCGCAGGCGCGCGAACGCGGTGTGCCGGTGATTCCGTTGGCGCAGGTGGATGATGCGCGCGCCGACCGCGAGCGTCTGCTGGTGCCCACCGTGGTGCTGGACCCGCCGGACGACCTGGACCTGATGCGTGAGGAGATTTTCGGACCGATCCTGCCGGTGCGGGCGTACCCGGATCTGGATGCGGCGCTGGCCGACGTGCTGTCCCGCGACCGGCCGCTGGCGCTGTATCCCTTCAGCCATGACCGGGCCACGGTGGAGCGCATCCTCGGCCAGGTGGTGGCCGGCGGGGTGACAGTGAATGACACGCTGCTGCACTTCGCCGCCGATGGCCTGCCGTTTGGCGGGGTGGGGGCCAGCGGCATGGGCGCGTACCACGGCCGGGCCGGGTTCGATGCCATGAGCAAGCAGCTGCCGGTGCTGTGGCAGTCGCGCTGGGCTGCCAGTGACCGGCTGCGGCCGCCGTATTCGAAGATTGCGGGGTTGTTGAAGCTGTTGCTGCGGTAGTGCCGGCCGCCGGCCGGCAACTGCAGGGTCTTGCCGACGGTTCATGGGGTTGCCGGCCAGCGGCCGGCACTACCGGTGGGTGCCAACCCGCGCGGCCCCTTCCGGTGGGTGCCAACCTTGGTTGGCACGCGTGAACCCCATGCGCCAACCAAGGTTGGCGTCTACCAAACCTAGGCCGGGTAGAATGGCCCCCATGAAGATCGCCTCGTGGAACGTCAATTCGCTCAATGTCCGCCTGCCGCACCTGGAGCAGTGGCTCAAGGAGTTCGGCCCGGACATCGTCGGTATCCAGGAAACCAAGCTGGAGGACCACAAGTTCCCCGATTCGGCGCTGATCGCCGCGGGCTACCGCAGCGTGTTCGCCGGCCAGAAGACCTACAACGGCGTGGCGCTGCTGTCGCGTGAGCCGGCGCAGGACGTGCAAATCGGCATTCCCGGCTTCGAGGACGAGCAGAAGCGCGTCATCGCCGGTACCTTCGGCGACCTGCGGGTGATCAACCTGTACGTGGTCAACGGCCAGGACATCGGCACCGACAAGTACGACTACAAACTGCGCTGGTTGGAGGCGGTGCATGCGTGGATCGCCGAAGAACTGCAGCGGCACCCGAAGCTGATCGTGATGGGCGACTTCAACATCGCCCCGGACGCGCGCGATGTGCACGACCCGGAGGTGTGGAACGAGAATCACATCCTGACCTCCACCGCCGAGCGCGGCGCGCTCAACAAGCTGCTGCAGCTGGGCCTGCACGATGGCTTCCGCCTGCACAACGACGAGGCGGGCACCTTCAGCTGGTGGGATTACCGTGCCGCCGGCTTCCGCCGCAACCTGGGCCTGCGCATCGACCTGATCCTGGTCTCCGATGCGTTGAAGGGCAGCGCGGTGGCCTCGGGCATCGACCGCGAGCCGCGCACCTGGGAACGCCCGAGCGACCATGCGCCGGCGTGGGTGGAAGTAGAGTCGAGCTTGCTCGACTGATCTCCCATGCAGTCGAGCAAGCTCGACTCTACAGAACGGGGCCCGACGATTGCCGGGCCCGTTCTGGAACATCTGCCGGCCAGTGGCCGGCACTACCCTCGGATCACCGTATGCTCTTGCGGGTGAACAGGTTGACGATCGCCAGCAGGATCACCGCGCCGATCAGCGAGAACAGGAAGGTGCGGAGGGTGATCGCTTCGTTGATGCCGCCGCCGAACAGCCAGCCGGAAATCAGCGCGCCGACGATGCCGACCACGATGTTGAGGATGATGCCCTGCTGGGCATCGCGCTTCATGATGATGCTGGCCAGCCAGCCTACGATGCCGCCGACGATCAGCCAGATGATGATGCCCATGATCGAACCTCCGGTGGGAAACTGTGACCAGTTGACGCGCACGGCCGTGAACCCGTCGTGCAATTGCGTGATGGGCGCGTGCGGATGAGCCTGCCAGCCACCCTCGACGGCCCGTGGCGCTTCGGTCCGGTAACGGTCTGGCGGCGTCCGCACGTGCCGGGCCAGCGCGGTGAACCGCGGGCGCGGCAGGTACTGGCGCAGGCGCTGGGCACCGATCCGCAGACGCTGCCACTGGTCCGTGACGACAAGGGCCGGCCGGAGCTGAGCGGCGCGTTGGCCCACTACGGCACCGGCTGGAGCCACAGCGGCGAGGTGCTGCTGGTGGCGCTGGGCGAGGGCGTGCGGTTGGGCGTCGACCTGGAACTGCTGCGCCCGCGGCCGCGTCTTCTGGAAATCGTGCAGCGCTTCTTCCACCCCGAGGAAGTGGCCTGGCTGGAAAGCCTGGACGAGGCCGGGCGCGAGCACTGGTTCTTCCGCGTGTGGTGCGTCAAGGAGGCCATCCTGAAGGCGCACGGGCAGGGCATCTCGTTCGGCCTGCACCGCCTGCAGCTGGCACCGGGGGCCGATGGCGCCCTGCACCTGCGCTGGTGCGCCCCGGAACTGGGCGAGGCCGCGCGCTGGCACCTGCACGAATGGCAGGCCACCGGCCAGTTCCGCGCCGCATTGGCCTGGTATCCACACTGAAGCGGGGAATCAGCGCGCAAAACCGGCGATAATGGCGGCATGAGCGAACACCCACTTCCCGCCAGCGTGGCTGCCACGCTGGAACAGGGCCTGGCCAGCATGGGCCTGGACGCCGCGCTGGCGCCGCCGCTGCTGCGCTACCTGGCCCTGCTGCACCGCTGGAACGGCACCTACAACCTCACCGCCATCCGCGACCCGCAGGAGATGGTTACCCGCCACCTGCTCGATTCGCTGGCGATGCAGCCGTTCGTGGCTGATGGCAGCCTGGCCGACCTCGGTACCGGCCCCGGGTTGCCCGGCATCCCGCTGGCGATCGCCTGCCCGGGCCTGCAGGTCACCCTGGTGGAGAGCAACGGCAAGAAGGCGCGCTTCATGCGCGAGGCCGTGCGCCAGCTCGGCCTGGGCAACGCCCGCGTGGCCGAATCGCGGGCCGAAGCGCTGGACGAGGCCGGTCGTTACGACCAGCTGACCGCGCGCGCAATGGATACCCTGGCCGGCATCGTCCGTGTCGGTGGCCATCTGCTGCGCCCCGGTGGCGTGCTGCTGGCCATGAAGGGCGTCTACCCGCATGAGGAGATCGCGGAACTGCCGGCTGGCTGGCAGGTGCGTGAGGTGACCGCGCTGAGCGTGCCCGGCCTGGCCGGCGAACGCCACCTGGTCACCGTTACAGGTCCCTGATTCCCGCCGCCAGCCCTTTGTGGAACAACGGGTTGGCGATCCACGATTTCCGCAAGGGGCCGGTTGTACGCATAATGACCGGTCCCAACCATCCGTCGACGAGGCACACCCGCATGGCCCGCATCATCGCCATCGCCAACCAGAAGGGTGGCGTCGGCAAGACCACGACCGCCGTCAACCTGGCCGCTTCCCTGGCCAACGCACCCAAGCGCGTGCTGTTGGTCGACCTGGACTCGCAGGGCAACGCGACCATGGGCAGCGGCGTGGACAAGCGTGAGCTGGCGGCCTCCACCTGCGATCTGTTGCTGGGCGAGAACAGCGCCGCCGATGTGCGCGTGCAGACCGCCGAAGGCTACGACCTGCTGCCGGGCAACATCGACCTGACCGCCGCTGAGATCCAGCTGATGGGCCAGAGCGAGCGCGAGCAGCGCCTGAAGCGCGCATTGGCGCCGATCCGCGACGAGTACGACTACATCCTGATCGATTGCCCGCCGGCGTTGTCGCTGCTGACGCTCAACGCGCTGGCCGCCGCCGATTCGGTGATCGTGCCGATGCAGTGCGAGTACTACGCATTGGAAGGCCTGAGCGCGCTGGTGGAAACCATCGAAGCGCTGCGCACCAGCCTGAACCCGGCGCTGGAGATCGAAGGCGTGCTGCGCACCATGTTCGACGTGCGCAACAACCTGGCCAACGCAGTGTCGGCCGAGCTCACCGAGCACTTCGGCGACCGCGTGTTCCGCACCATCGTGCCGCGCAACGTGCGCCTGGCCGAGGCACCCAGCCATGGCCAGAGCATCGTCGGCTACGACCGTGCCTCGCGCGGTGGCGTGGCCTACCTGGGCCTGGCCGGCGAGATCATCCGCCGCAACAACGAACGCAACAAGGCCGGCAAGGCCGTGGAGACCGTCTGATGACCAGCAGCAAGCCGGCAGCCAAGAAGCGAGGCCTCGGCCGTGGCCTGGACGCGCTGCTGGGCCCGAAAGGCGCGGTCAGCCAGGTGCAGGCCACCACTGCGGTGATCGAACCGCTGCCGGGTGAAGTGCTGCGCAAGTTGCCGGTCGGCCAGCTGCAGCCGGGCAAGTACCAGCCGCGCCGCGAGATGGACGAGGGCAAGCTCTCCGAGCTGGCCGACTCGATCAAGTCGCAGGGCGTGATCCAGCCGATCCTGGTGCGCCAGCTGCCGGCAGGCAACTACGAAATCGTCGCCGGTGAGCGCCGCTGGCGCGCATCGCAGCTGGCCGGCCTGGACGAAGTGCCGGTGGTGGTGCGCGAGCTGGAAGACCGCACCGTCATCGCGATGGCGCTGATCGAGAACATCCAGCGCGAAGACCTCAATCCGCTGGAAGAAGCCGAGGCGCTGCAGCGCCTGATCAGCGAGTTCACCCTGACCCATGCCGAGGCCGCCGAGGCCGTCGGCCGCTCGCGCGCGGCGGTGTCCAACCTGCTGCGCCTGCTGGAGCTGCCGGTGGCGATCCGGCTGCTGCTGGAAACCCGCCGCCTGGAAATGGGCCACGCCCGCGCGCTGCTGACCCTGGCTCCCGAGCTGGCTGGCAAGCTGGCGCAGGAAGCGGCCGATGAAGGCTGGTCGGTGCGCGAGGTCGAGCGCCGTGCGCAGGCCTTCGCCGCCGGCAAGGTGCCGAGCAACCGCCCGGTGGCGACGCCGAAGGTGCAGCAGGCCGACATCGCCTCGCTGGAAACCGAACTGTCCGAAGCACTGGGTGCCAAGGTGGCGATCAACCACGGCCGGGGCGGCAAGGGCAAGCTGATCATCCACTACACCGATCTGGATACCCTGGACGGCGTGCTGGAAAAGCTGCGTACGCGCCAGGGCTGAGCCCGGCGCAGCGCCAGGGGGTGCGGCCTGTTCCCGCCGCGTCCTGCAGATGACAGGGAACGCACCGCCGCGCGTGCCGGGGATGCACCGCTCTCCGGTCCGTGGCCTCATCCAGGGAACAGGACATGAGCAACGAATACGAGGACGTCAGCCCGGACGGCACCCAGATACTGGTACATCGCCGCGAAAAGGACTTCGTGCCCGCCATCGGCGAAGAACAGCACATCGAGGCGATCAGCGCCCACCTCGAACGCCATCTGGGCCCGGTGTCCGGTGTCTTCCACGAGATCATCTCCGACCTGGTGCACATCGACGTGCACGTGGTGCCGGCCAATGACCACTGCCCGTACCTGCGCCTGGTCACCTCCGGCATGAGCGACCTGCCGATGACCGTGCCCGCCGAGGTGGACGCGGACGTGCCGCGCTACATGGAGCTGATGGTGACCCTGCCGGCCGACTGGCCGATGTCCCAGGACGCCTTCGAGGACGAGCGCAATTACTGGCCGGTGCGCCTGCTGAAGGGCATGGCGCGGTTGCCGCACGAGTACGACACCTGGCTGGGCTTCGGCCACACCATTCCCAACGGCCATCCCAGCGAGCCCTATGCGCCGGGCGTGGGTTTCGACGGTGCCATCGTGCTGTCGCCGGTGACCGCCCCGGAGGACTTCGCCACGCTGGCGCTGGAGGACGGCAGAACCATCAGCTTCATGAGCCTGGTGCCGCTGTACCCGGAAGAGATGGACCTGAAGCTGAAGAAGGGCGCCGACGCCCTGCTCGACCGCTTCGATGCGAAGCAGATCAACGATGTGATCGAGCCGGGCCGGGTCAACGTCGCCAGGAAGCGTTTCGGTTTGTTCTGAGACCGGTAACATCAGGGGCCTGAATTTCTGCTTCCGGGCCCCTGCCATGACCATCCTGCTTACCGGCGCTGCCGGCTTCATCGGTGCCTATACCGCCCGCGCGCTGCTGGAGGCGGGCCAGCCGGTGGTCGGCCTGGACAACTTCAACGACTACTACGACCCGCAGATCAAGCGCGACCGCGTGGCCGCGCTGTGCCCGACGCTGGACCTGCGCACCCTGGACCTGACCGACCAGCAGGGCCTGGCTGCGCTGTTCGACGAGGTGAAGCCGACCGCGGTGATCCATCTGGCTGCACAGGCGGGCGTGCGCTATTCGCTGGAAAACCCGCAGGCCTACGTCGACAGCAACCTGGTCGGCTTCGTCAACATGCTCGAGCTGTGCCGCCACCGTGGCGTGCAGCACCTGGTCTATGCCTCCAGCAGCTCGGTCTACGGTGATTCGGCCACGCCGCCGTTCTCCGAGGACCAGCGCGTGGACCAGCCGCGCTCGCTGTATGCGGCCACCAAGGCGGCCAACGAGCTGATGGCCTACACCTACGCGCAGCTGTACGGCCTGCATGCCACCGGCCTGCGCTTCTTCACCGTGTATGGCCCGTGGGGCCGGCCGGACATGGCACCGTTGCTGTTCTCGCGCGCGGTGCTGGCCGGGCGGCCGATCGACGTGTTCAACGAAGGCCGCATGCAGCGCGACTTCACACATGTCTCCGACATCGTGTCCGGTATTCTCGGCGCGCTCGCGCATCCGGCCGATGGTCCGGTACCGCACCGGGTGTTCAACCTCGGCAACCATACGCCGGTCGAGCTGGAGCGCTTCATCAGCGTGATCGAGCAGGCTGCCGGCCGCCCTGCGCAGAAGGTCTACAAGCCGATGCAGCCGGGCGACATGGTGCGCACGATGGCCGATACCCGGCGCGCCCATGACGCATTCGGCTTCGACGCGGTGACCCCGATCGAAGCAGGGTTGCCCCCCGTCGTGCAGTGGTGCCGCGAGTATTTTGGCGACCGCGCCTGAGGAGGGATCCTCACACAGCCGGATTCATCTTCGGATAACCTCGGCTTCGGAGAATGCGCGGTCTTTGTCCCCCTTTGGCCGAGTGCCTTATGAGCCAACCCGAGCTTTCCGTTGTCGTCCCGGTGTTCAACGAACGCGACAATGTCGCCCCGCTGGTTGCCGAAATTACCGCCGCACTGCGTGGGCGACTTCCGTTCGAGATCGTCTACATCGACGACCACTCGCGCGATGACACCCTGGTGGTGCTGCAGGGCCTGAAGGCGACCACCCCGGAACTGCGGGTGCTGCACCATGTGAATCAGAGCGGGCAGAGCACCGCCGTGCGCACCGGCGTCAAGCACGCACGTGCGCCGTGGATCGCGACCCTGGATGGTGACGGGCAGAACGATCCGGCCGACATTCCCAAGCTGCTGGCGGCGCGCGCTGCGGCCGAGGCGCAGGTGAAGCTGTTTGCCGGCTGGCGCGTCAACCGCCAGGACAGCGGCAGCAAGCGCTGGGCCAGCAAGTGGGCCAATGCCATCCGTGCACGCATGCTGCGCGACGATACGCCCGATACCGGCTGCGGCATCAAGCTGTTCGAGCGCAGCGCGTTCCTCGACCTGCCGTACTTCGACCATATGCACCGCTACCTGCCCGCGCTGATGCAGCGTGCCGGCTGGAAGACCACCAGCGTGCCGGTCAACCACCGCCACCGTACCGCCGGCGTGTCCAAGTACAACAACCTGGGCCGTGCACTGGTCGGTATCCGTGACCTGCGCGGCGTGGCGTGGCTGATCACCCGCAGCAAGCGCACCGCAGTGGAGGAGCGTTGATGGACCTGGAGCTGCACTGGCTCGACCAGCCGCTGACCTGGTTGTACTGGACCGGCCTGCATGTGACCGGCTGGAAGCTGATCGGCTACACCGGCGCGCTGATGTTCGGGGGCCGCTGGCTGGTCCAGTTCATCGCGTCCAAGCGTGCGGGCAAGCCGGTGATCCCGCGCCTGTTCTGGTACATGAGCGTGGTCGGCAGCCTGATGACGCTGAGCTACTTCCTGTTCTCGGCCAAGCAGGACTCGGTGGGCGTGCTGCAGAACCTGTTCCCGGCGTTCACCGCGCTGTACAGCCTGCAGCTGGACATCAAGCACCGGGGCTGGAAGCGGGACAAGGCCAGCCACTAGGTCTTCGGGGCCTCATCCGGTAGCTGCCGACCTTGGTCGGCGCTGGGTTTGGGGGCCAACCAAGGTTGGCCGCTACCGGAGCCCCGGTCTGCCACGCTACGGTAGATGCCGACCTTGGTCGGCGCTGGGTTTGGGGGGCCAACCAAGGTTGGCCGCTACCGGGGCCCCGGCCTGCTGCGCAGGCAGGACCTTCGTCCCATGCCACGGGCCGTGGGCGGTGCCATCATCGGGGTCTGCCTTCCCGGGAACCTGTGCTCGTGAAAACCCGTCTTGCCGTTGCCCTGCTGATCGCCCTGTCCACCCCCGCCGTAGCCCTGGCCGCACCGCCCGCCGCCGCCGCACCGGCCAGCGTGGCCACCGAATCGCCCGCCGATGCCGCCTTCCGCGCGCTGTACGAGAAGGAATGGAAGTGGCGCCAGGAGGGCGGCGGCGAGGCCAGTGAGGACGAGGACGCTCCGGCCAATGCCACCCGCATGCCCGACGTCGGCCCGGCCGCGCAGCAGGCGCGCCTGAAGGTGTGGGATGAAACCCTGGCTGCACTGAAGAAGATCGACCCGAAGACCCTGTCGCCCGACAACCAGGTCAACTACGCGATCTACCGTGACCAGGTGTTCAACCTGGCCGAAGAAACGCGTCTGCGCGGCTACGAGATGCCGTTCAACGCCGACTCCTCGTTCTGGTCCAACCTGTCCTTCATGGCCCGGCGCGAGATGAAGACCGTGCAGGACTACCAGAACTACATCGCCCGCCTGAATGATGTGCCGCGCTACTTCGGCCAGCAGACCGAAAACATGCGCGCCGGCCTGAAGCGAGGTTTCAGCGTGCCGCGCGCGGTGCTCGATGGCCGCGAGGTGTCGATCGCCACCGTCGCCGAGCTGAAAGACCCGACCGAATCGCCGCTGTACGCGCCGTTCAAGAAGCTGCCCAACAGCATTCCGGCCGCCGAGCAGGCCAGGCTGCAGGCGCAGGCGCGTGAAGCGATCAGCGGCAAGGTGGTGCCGGCGTTCCAGCAGCTGCGCACCTTCTTCGTCAACGAGTACGTGCCGCAGGCGCGCACCACGCTGGCCGCCGAAGCGATGCCCGATGGCAAGGCGTACTACAAGCAGCAGATCCACGAATACACCACGCTGGACCTGTCGCCGGACGAGATCCACCGCATCGGTCTGGATGAAGTTGCACGCATCCAGAAGGAAATGAACGACATCATCAAGCAGGTGAAGTTCAAGGGCAGCTTCGCCGAGTTCCTGACCTTCCTGCGCACTGATCCGCAGTTCTATGCGAAGACGCCGGAAGAGCTGCTGTCGCGCGCCGCATGGATCTCCAAGCGGGCCGACGGTCAGTTGGGCAAGTACATGACCTTGCCGCGCGCGCGCTTCACCATCGTGCCGGTGCCGCCGGACATCGCGCCGTTCTGGACCGCCGGCCGCGGTGGCATGGGCACCTACTGGCTCAACACCTACAACCTGCCGTCGCGCCCGCTGTACAACCTGCCGGCGCTGACCCTGCATGAATCCGATCCGGGCCACGCGCTGCAGGGTGCCATCGCCGCCGAGCAGAAGAACCTGCCCGAGTTCCGCCGCAACGCCTACATCTCCGCCTACGGCGAAGGCTGGGCGCTGTACTGCGAGAAGCTGGGCGTGGAGATGGGTATCTACGAAACCCCGTACGAGGATTTCGGCCGCCTGACCTATGAGATGTGGCGCGCCGCGCGCCTGGTGATCGACACCGGCGTGCACAGCAAGGGCTGGACCCGCGAGCAGGCGTTGGCCTACCTGCGTGACCACACCGCGCTGAGCGAGCATGAAGTGACCACCGAGGTGGACCGCTACATCTCCTGGCCGGGCCAGGCGCTGAGCTACAAGCTGGGCGAGATCGCCATCGTGCGCCTGCGCGCGCAGGCCGAGAAGGAACTGGGCGACAAGTTCGACATCAAGGGCTTCCACGACACCCTGCTCAAGCAGGGCTCGGTGCCGCTGCCGGTGCTGGAACAGCAGATCCAGGCCTACATCGCCGAGCGCAAGAAGGCCTGACCGTGCAAGGGTAGTGCCGGCCGCTGGCCGGCAACCCGCATGCACCGCAATTGTTCGACATTGCCGGCCAGCGGCCGGCACTACCAGGGATCGGAAAACGGGGTCGGATCGCATGATCCGACCCCGTGGTCTTTCAGCCCACCGCCCGCGGCTTGGCTACCCGCGCCGCAAAGGTCGGCAGCACCAGCAGGGTCAGCACGGTGGCGGTGATCAGGCCACCGATCACCACTGTCGCCAACGGCTTCTGCACCTCCGCACCGGAACCGCTGGCAATCGCCATCGGAATGAAGCCGACGATCGCCACCAGCGCGGTGGTCAGCACCGCGCGGATACGGCTCGATGCACCGTTGATCGCTGCCTGCAGCGGCAGGTCACCGGCATCCAGGCGTTCGCGGATCGCCTGCATCAGCACCAGGCCGTTCAAGGTGGCCACGCCGGAGACGGCGATGAAGCCGACCGCCGCTGATACCGAGAACGGCATGCCACGCAGCAGCAGCGCGAGGATGCCGCCGACCAGCGCCAGCGGCACGCAGCTGAACACCAGAATGGCTTCCTTGCCGCTGCGCAGGGCCATGAACAGCAGGCTGCCGATCAGCAGGAACACCACCGGCACCACCGTTGCCAGTCGCTTCTCCGCGCGCTGCAGGTTCTCGAACTGACCGCCCCAGGTCAGGTACGCACCCGGCGGCAGCGCCACGTCTGCCACCGCCGCCTGTGCTTCCCCCACGAAGCCGCCCAGATCACGGCCACGCACGTTGGCCTGCACCACCACGCGGCGGCTGCCGTTGTTGCGGCTGATCTGGTTCGGTCCTTCGCTGACCGTGATGCGCGCGACCGACGACAACGGAATCACCAACCCCGATGGCGTGGCGATCGGCAGCGAGGCCAGCTGGTCCGGATCGTTGCGCGAGGCATCGTCCAGGCGCACCACCACGTTGAAGCGGCGATCACCTTCGAAGATCTTGCCCGCCGCGGTGCCACCAATGCCGGTGGACAGTGCATCACTGACGTCTGCGGCGGTCAGGCCGTACTGCGCCGCCGCCACGTGGTCGATCGCCACGTTCAGGGTGGGCAGGCCGGAGATCTGTTCCACCCGCACGTCGGCCGCGCCGTTCACCGCACGCAGCTTCAGCGCCACCTGGTCAGCCACCTTCTGCAGCTGGCTGAAGTCATCGCCGAAGATCATCACTGCCAGGTCGGTACGCACGCCGGAGATCAGCTCGTTGAAGCGCAGTTCGATCGGCTGGCTGAACTCGAAGCTGTTGCCCAGTTGCTGCCCGGCCAGCTTTTCGAAGCGCGCCACCAGTGCGTCCTTGGCCAGCTTCGGATCGGGCCAGTCCTTGCGCGGCTTCAGCACGATCACGCTGTCGGAGATGTTGGTCGGCATCGGGTCGATGGCCGCCTCGGCGGTACCGGTACGCGAGAAGACGGTTTCCACTTCCGGCTGCTTGGCGATCGCTTTCTCCAGCGCGAGCTGCATCGCCAGCGACTGCTCCAGCGAGGTCGACGGCACGCGCAGGGCCTGCATCGCCACGTTGCCTTCGTCCAGCGTCGGCATGAACTCGCGGCCCAACAGCGAGAACGCGCCGATGCCCACCACCACCATCATCACCGCACCGGCCAGCACCGTGCGCGGATGCGCCACGGCCTTGCGCACCACCGGTTCGATGCGTGCACGCAGCACGCGGATCAGCTTCGTCTCGTGCTCGCCATCTTCGGCATGCGTATCGCCGTCCCTCACCTTCGGCTCGCGCACCAGCAGCGCGGCCATCGCCGGCACGAAGGTGAAGGAGAACAGGAAGGCACCGACCAGGGCCAGCATGAAGGTCGCCGCCATCGGGTGGAAGGTCTTGCCCTCCACACCTTCCAGCGTGAGGATCGGCGCGAACACCAGCAGGATGATCAGCTGGCCGAAGGCCGCAGGGCGCGCCATCTTCATCGCCGAATCGGCGGCCACGCGCAGGCGTTCCATCGCGGTCAACGCACGGCCCAGTTCGGCGCGGCGCTGGCCCAGCATCAGCAGGGTCGACTCGACCACGATCACCGCACCGTCCACCAGGATGCCGAAGTCCAGCGCACCCAGGCTCATCAGGTTGCCGCTGATCCCGAAGCGGTTCATGCCGATCACTGCGAACAGGAACGACAGCGGAATCACCAGCGCGGTGATCGTCGCTGCACGCAGGTTGCCCAGCAGCAGGAACAGCACCACCACCACCAGCAGCGCGCCCTCGGTGAGGTTCCTGGCCACGGTCTTGATGGTGGAATTGACCAGCACGCTGCGGTCCAGCACCGGCGCGGCCACGATGTCGGCCGGCAGCGACTTGTTCACCTGCTCCAGGCGCGCCGCAGCGGCCTGCGCCACGGTGCGGCTGTTGCCGCCGGCAATCATCAGCGCGGTACCCAGCACGGCTTCATGGCCGTTGCGGCTGGCCGCACCCAGGCGCGGCGCGCGGCTCAGCTCGACCTCGGCCACATCGGCCACGCGCACCACCACGCCATTGCGGGTCGCCACCGGGGCCTGTGCCAGATCCTCGGTGGTCAGCGCCAGGCCATCGGCACGCACCACCAGTCCTTCGCCGGCGCGCTGCACGAAACCGGCACCGGCCTGCACGTTGGAACGCTGCAGGGCGGTGACCAGATCGGCCAGGCCGAGGCCGTGCGCGGCCAGCCGTGCGCTGTCCGGATGCACGCCGTATTCCTTGACGTATCCACCGACCGTATCGACGCCGGCCAGCCCCGGGCTGGAACGCATCTGCGGCGCGATGATCCAGTCCTGCACGGTACGCAGGTAGGTGGCACGTTCTTCCGGCGTGCGCAGCAGATTGCCTTCCGGCGTGCGGTAGACCTCGCCAGCCTGCCAGCCGGCTTCACCCGGCTTGGCCAGCCTGGCCGGATCGAACGCGGTGAAGTCCACGGTCCACATCAGCACTTCGCCGAGGCCGGTGGTAACCGGCGACAGCATCGGCGACGTGCCATCGGGCAGGTCTTCAGATGCCTCGCGCATGCGTTCGGCCACCTGCTGGCGCGCGAAGTAGATGTCGGTCGCATCGGTGAAGATCGCGGTGACCTGCGAGAAGCCATTGCGCGACAGCGAACGCGTGGTGGTCAGGCCGGGAATGCCGGCCAGCGCGGTTTCCAGCGGATAGGTCACCTGCCGCTCGATCTGCTCCGGCGTCAGCGCCGGTGCCACCGTGTTGATCTGCACCTGGCGGTTGGTGATGTCCGGCACCGCGTCGATCGGCAGCTTGCCCAGCTGGAACAGGCCCACCGCAGCAATCAGCGCCGCCATGAACACCACCAGCCAGCGGTGGCGCACCGCTGTTTCAATGATCAGCTTGAACATGGTCGCTTCCTCAGTGGCCGTGCTCGGCTTCGCCCTTGGCCAGTTCGGCCTTGAGCAGGAAGGCGTTGCTGCCAACGATGCGCTCGCTGCCGGTCAGGCCACCGAGGATCTCGATGCGGTCACCGGCACGGCGCCCAGCCAGCACCGGCTGCGCCTTGAAGCCGCCTTCGACGGCGACGAACACCGCGCTGCTGCCATCGACGTTCTGCACTGCATCGGCCGGGACGCTGAGCGAGCCGTCCTGGCCTTCGGTGACCACTACGGCCGATACCGGCGAACCGGCCGGCGGCAGCGACGCATCCACAGGCGTGGCACGGATGACCGCGACGCCGCCCTGCTGGCGCACATCGGCGGCCGAACCGGTGACGGTGGCGGTGAAGCTGCCACCCGGCACGCTGACTTCCAGCTTCATACCGGGCGTGACCTGCGCGGCCAGCGCGGGCGGTGCGGTGAACACCAGCTCGTTCATCGTCGGGTCGGCGACGTCGGCCACCGCGCTGCCGGCGGCGACCACGCCGCCCGGGGTGACCTGCACGTTGCCGACGATGCCGGCCACCGGGCTGGTGATGCGCACGCGACCGCTGGCATCGGGCGCACCGTTGGCGGCGGCCTGGGCCTGCGCGGCAGCAGCCTGGGCCTGTGCCGCCAGCGAACGTGCACGCGAGGCTTCCATCTCCTGGCGGGCGACCACGCCCTGGTCGACCAGCGCCTTGTCGCGACCATAGGCCAGCCGCGCGGCTTCGGCTTCGGCCGCTGCGGCCAGCGCATTGGCGCGGAACACCGCCGCTTCGCCGCTGACCACGATCGCCAGCGCCTGGTTCTGCTTCACCGCGGTGCCCGGCGCGACCAGCACGCGCTCGACGCGGCCGGTCACCGTGGAGGCCACCGACGCGCGTGCGCCGACCGACGGTTCGACCCGGCCGGACAGGCGCGTGGAACCACCGCCACCGCGACCGATCGCGACCACTTCAATACCGGAGGCCTTGATCTGCTCCGGGGTCAGCTGCACCACGCCTTCGTCGGCGTCAGCAGGCGCCTTCGCGGTTTCTGCCTTGGCTTCCTTGCTGCCGGCGGCATGGCCGTGGCCATCGTCGGTGCCGGCCTTGGCCGCAGCGGGGTTTTCATTGGCAGGCGTCTGCGCGTTGCCGGCGCAGCCGGCCAGCAGCATGGTCAGCAGCACGCCGCCGATCAGCGGGAAAGTACGGGAGAGAGTCATTTGGCCTCCACAAAAGGTGCGCGCCCTTCCAGGCGGGCAAGATCGATTTCCGCGGCGACGCGCGACAGGCGCGCATCCACGGCGGTGCCGCGGGCGGCGATGAGGGCGCTGCGCGTGCTGCGCAGTTCCAGCTGCGAGATACGTCCGGCGTCGAAGCCGACGCGGGCCAGGCGATACGCCTCTTCGGCGGCGACCACGCTTTCATCGGCGGCGCGGGTCCGGCTTCCGGCGGCTTTCAGTCCGGCTACGGCGGAGAGACGTGCCGCCTCGCTGTCGCGGCGCTGCTGGTCCAGGCGGGCCTCGGCCGCGCGCTGGTCGGCATTGGCGGCGCGGATGCCCCCGCGGTTGCGGTCGAACAGCGGGATGCTGAGGCTGACCCCGAGGTTGTAGGCACGCTCGCCGCCTTCGCGGAAGCGGGTCTGCGCGGCGGTGACACTGAGGTCGGGCAGGGCACGCTTGCGCTCCACCTCGACCAGCTTGCCCGCCGCATCGGCTTCGGCTTCGGCGATGCGCACCGCCAGTGCCACGTCGGTGGCGCCACGCGGCAGCGGCGGCGCACGGTCGAGCAGGCTGTCTTTGATCGACTGCACCGGTGCATCCAGCAGCGCGGCACCGGCCAGGCGGGCCAGCGCGGCATCGCGGAAGGCCTGTGCCTCATCCAGTGAAGCACTGGCGTTGGCCACTTCGCTCTGCGCCTGCACCGCACGGAGCTGGGGTTCGCGGCCCTGCTTGACCATCGCGTTGACGGCGTTGGCGTCATCGCGGGTGAGGGTCAGTGCTTCTTCGGCCAGGGTGTAGCGGCGCAGTGCACTTTCCGCCTGTGCGTAGACCACCGCCAGCTGGCTGGCCACGTCGCTGCGGCTTTGGGCACCACGCAGGTTGGCGGCCTGTGCTTCGGCCCGGGCCGCACGGACGCGCGCGCCACGCTGGCCCCAGACCTCCAGCGGCTGGGACAGGGTGAGCACGGTATCGGCCTTGCCCATGCCGCCATAGGAGCCGGTGCCCCAGGCGTTTTCGGCGGAGTAGGAGAGGGAAGGATTGGGCAACGCACGGGCCTGGTCGGCACGCGCATCGGCGGCCTCGGCCAGTGCCGTACCCACACGGGTACCGGGCAGCTGGTCCAGGCGTTCAAGCAGGGTGTCGTAGGAGGGGGCGGCTTGCGCCATCACCGGTGCCGCCGGGGCCAGGCCCAGCAACACGGCGACGACCAGCCCGGCCGCGCGCGGCGACCGAGGTGTCAGGATCGACATAGGGGGATTCCGGTTGTGAGTGAAACGGGAGCCCGCGATTGCGGGACGCGCTCAACTCACGCCCGGGGGGGACGCGTCAATTCATCCTGGGCGACCGCATAGGTCGCAACGTCGCCGGCATTCATCCAGCGCGCCGGCAGCGGCGTACCGAAGGCGGCGAAATCGTTCGCCGGCAGGCTCAGCGTGGAGTGGTGGCAGTGGTTATGCGTGCAGGCACCCGTGTGCTTGCTGTCGCTGTCACCGCCTGCATCGTCCGCGAGGGATTCGACATGGGCGCTGCTGGCATGCGGTTCCACCGCACACACCAGTGCGTCGGCCACCGGCACGACCACGAATGCCGCCATCAGCAGCATCATCAGGTACGTACGCAGTTGGCGGGTGATCCGGCGCATGGAGGGGAGGCTAGCAAGCGGTTTTCGCCGGATACAATATCAATGACCACCTCGGGAATTCGTCGGAACCTCCCGTTCAGGTGGGCCGGGCACGCCAGCTCTGGCAGGTGCCGACCTCCTGCCCTGGTGGGTGTCGACCTTGGTCGACACGCTTTTCGACCCCCGACACATTGCCGGCCAGCGGCCGGCACTACCGGTCTGCAGGCAGCTCCGCGATCACCTTGATCTCGAACTGGAACCCGTACAGCCAGGTCACGCCGACTGCCCTGGTAGGTGTCGACCTTGGTCGACACGCTTTTCGACCTCCGACACATTGCCGGCCAGCGGCCGGCACTACCCGTATCACGGCAGCTTCGCGATCACCTTGATCTCGAACTGGAACCCATACAGCCAGGTCACGCCGATGCCGGTCAGGGTCGGGTGCGGCGCCTCGCCCCAGTACTCGGGCACGATCGCCCAGGCCTTCTCGAAGTTGGTTTCCGGATCGACCAGGAACACGGTCACGTCGATCACGTCATCGAACGTGCAGCCGGCAGCAGCCAACACCGCATTGAGATTCTCGAACGCGCGGCGCACTTGGGTTTCGAAATCCGGCTCGGGCGAGCCGTCCTCGCGGCTGCCGACCTGGCCGGAGACGAACAGGAAGCCATTGGATCGGATCGCCGGCGAGTAGCGGTTGCGCTCGTACAGGGCCTGGCGGCCGGCGGGGAAAACGACATCACGCTGTGACATGGGGAAGATCCCGTGGGAGAGAACGCCATCCTCCGCGCCAGTGCTGTCTGGATAAACCGCGATGATCGGCCTAGATTGATTGCCAATTCCAAACAATCACGGCCCACAATGGACCGTTTCGAGGCGATGCGGGCGTTTGCCCGCGTGGTGGAAACCGGCAGCTTCACCCGCGCCGCGCAGACCCTGCAGATCAGCCGAACCACGGTCACCCAGCTGGTGCAGCAGCTGGAGGCACACCTGCGGCTGCGCCTGCTCAACCGCACCACGCGCCGGGTCAGCGTCACCGCCGACGGCGCGGCCTACTACCCGCGCATCGCCCGCCTGCTGGCCGAGCTGGAAGAAGTGGAGGGCGGGCTGGGCGACGCGGCCACCCAGCCACGCGGGCGGCTGCGCGTGGATGTGCCCGGGCCGTACGCGCGGTTGCGGCTGGTGCCGGCGTTGCCGGATTTCCAGGCGCGCTACCCGGAGATCCAGCTGGACATCGGCGTGAGTGACCGCGAAGTCGATGTCATCGCCGACAACGTCGACTGCGTGATCCGTGGTGGCACCCCGGCCGACCCGGCACTGGTGGCGCGACCGCTCGGCGCGCTGCCGATCGGTTTCCACGCCAGTCCGGGCTATGTGCAGCGTTTCGGCCTGCCGACCGATCCGCGCGCGCTGGAAGGCCCCGATCACCGCATGGTCGGCTTCCTCAGCCCGCGCAGTGGCCGCGCACGCGTGTTCGTTGCACAGCGCGGCGATGAACGCGTTGAGGTGCAGGGCCGCTATACGGTCGGCTTCGATGATGGAAACGCCTATCTGGCCGCTGCGTTGGCGGGGCTGGGCGTGGTGGCGCTGCCCAGCTACATGGCCGAGCCGCACGTGGCGCGCGGCGAGCTGCTGCCGGTGTTGCAGGACTGGCAGCTGCCGCCGATGCCGATGCACGTGATGTTCCCGCCGAACCGGCACATGAGCCAGCGGCTGCGGGTGTTCATCGATTGGGTGGTGGAAGCGTTGGGGTGAGTGCATCGGCCGCGTGCGAGAATCGGCGTGCACGTACTGGAGAACGCACACCCTGATGAGCCGCATCGTTGCACTGGATACGGAAACCACCGGCATCTCCCACCGCCTGGGGCACCGGGTGATCGAAATCGGTGCCGTCGAACTGATCGATGGCCAGCTCACCGGCCGCCAGTTCCACACCTACCTGCAGCCGCAGCGCAAGGTGGATTGGGGCGCACAGCGCGTGCACGGCATCAGCGATGCGATGCTGGTGGGCAAGCCGCTGTTCTCCAGCAAGGCGGCCGAACTGCTGGAGTTCCTGCGCGGCAGCGAGATGGTCGCGCACAACGCCACCTTCGATGTGGGCTTCCTGGACAACGAGCTGCGCCTGTCCGGCATCCCCGGCACGCTGGCCCAGCACTGCCGCATCACCTGCAGCCTGAAGCTTGCGCGGGGACGCTGGCCGGGTCAGGGCAACAAGCTGGATGATGTGCTGCAGCGCCTGCGCATTCCCAGCCAGCGCGGCCTGCATGGCGCGTTGAAGGATGCGCACCTGCTGGCGCAGGTGATTCCGCACCTGCGCTGAGGCCTGGCGGCTGTCACACCGGCCGCAACCATCGCTCGATCATTGCAACGCCACAGGCCACCCCGTCCTCATGGCGCATCGCCACGCCCAGGGCCGCCGCGCGTGCGCGTGTTGCGTCGGTTTCAACGAAGGTGATGGCTGCCGCCAGCGTTGCTGCGTCCAGCCGCTTCGGTGACAACGGTGCCGGTGCCACGCCCAACCGATACAGACGATCAGCCCAGAAGAACTGATCTGCGGCGAACGGCATCACCAGTGAAGGAATGCCGGCGCGGCAGGCCGAATGCGTGGTGCCGCTGCCACCGTGGTGGATGGCGAATGCGCAACGCGGGAACAGCGCTTCGTGTGGGGTCGGGCCCAGGACGAAGACAGAATCGGGCAAGCGCATCGCAGGCAGTCCCACCCAGCCGGGAAACAGCAGGACACGGCGCGGTGCCAACGCCTGCAGCAGGGCCGGCAACACGCGTTCGCGATCAAAGCCGGTCATGCTGCCGAAGCCCAGATAGACCGGCGGCGGTCCGGCGTCGAGGAAGGCCTGCAGATCGGCCGGCGGCGTCCAGGGCGCATCAGGAAACCGCCATTGGCCACAGACGATGTGGTCGGCCGGCCAGTCCGTCGGTGGCGGCAGCAGCTGCGGCGAGATGCCATAGAGCATCGGCAGGCCGGACCACAGCGAGCGGCGCGGCGATTGCCCCAGCTGCTTGCGGGCCTCGTTGATCGGCTGGCGGAACTGGCGCCAGATCAGGCCGTTGACCAGCCCATAGCTGGCCCGGTTCAACCAGCCCGGCGAGCGTCCCGGCGGCAGGAACGGGGAGCGGAAGGCACGCGTCGGGGTCAGTGGAATCATGCCGGTCCCGATCACCGGCAGACCCCGGCGTTCGCCCACACTCATGCCGACAAAGGCCGCCAGCCCACCCGTCAGAATCGCGTCGCAACCCTCGGCCGCCGCGTCCGCCTGCCGCATCCAGCCAGTGACATGCTGCAGCGCCATCCGTGCCAGTCCGCTACTGGCGGCGGCAACACCGTTGCCACGCGAGACCAGCGCGACCACTTCGTCATGGATGTCACCTTCCAGGGACGCATGGGGCACATTCAGCGCCTGCGCGCTGCCCAGCGTGCCGCCATCGGCCAGCAGTGTCACCTCGTGGCCTGCGCCAATCAGCCCATGGCAGAGCATGGCCAGCGGACGCGTATCGCCTTCGGTTCCGTAGGTCAGGGCCAGCAGCCGCATGGAAAGCTCCGCAGTGAACCGGGCCAGTATGCCGGTTGGTGGGCTCCCGACCCTCCCGGTTCAGTCCCGGCCTGTGGGTAACTTGCGCAAGTGCTTGAACCCGTGCATAATGCGCGGCTCGCTGTGTCCGGTTTTCTACCGGGCGGCGCCCCCGGGAGCACGTCCCCGGCCGCCCAACGCCAGCGTAACCCTTTGATTCTCTTGACGTGTGGTGGGCAACCATCGAGGCCGCCGTCTCCCGGGCTACGGGCTGACACAACTTACTATCGAGGTGCGCAATGTCCCGCGTATGCCAGGTTTCCGGCAAGCGAGTGCAGACGGGTAACAACGTCTCGCACGCCAACAACAAGACCCGTCGTCGTTTCCTGCCGAATCTGCACGAGCGCCGCTTCTGGGTTGCCAGCGAAAACCGCTGGGTGAAGCTTCGTGTTTCCGCGCATGCACTGCGCACCATCGACAAGAACGGTATCGATTCCGTTCTGGCTGAGCTGCGTGCGCGCGGCGAAAAGGTCTGAGGAGTAGACGATCATGGCAGGCAAGCGCGATAAGGTCCGTATGATTTCGACCGCTGGTACCGGTCACTTCTACACGACCGACAAGAACAAGAAGAACACCCCGGGGAAGATGGAATTCTCCAAGTACGATCCGGTCGTGCGCAAGCACGTCCCGTACAAGGAAGGCAAGATCAAGTAATCCGCAAGGATTGCTGATCCCCGCGAAGAAACCCGCCCTTGTGGCGGGTTTTTTCATGCCCGACGGTGGGGCCGGTGGGTGCCTGTGGGTGCCGACCGTTGGTCGGCACACTCCCCCGGTAGGTGTCGACCTTGGTCGACACGCTGTCCCCTCACCCGGTAGGTGCCAACCTTGGTTGGCACACGGCTTCAAAGCAGTCGAGCGCGGCTCGACTCTACACACCCCGCTGGGCAGAATGGCCCATCACCTCCCGACGGGCGACGCGATGCTGTTCGAGTGGTTGCTGGGTTCCTACCTGCTGCTGATCGACTGGCTGATCCGGCTGGTCGCGCTGTGCTGGATTCCCACCCGCACCACGCCTGGCGCGGCGCGCAGCTGGCTGCTGCTGGTCGGCTTCGTACCGCTGCTGGGCCTGCCGCTGTATCTGCTCTTCGGCCACCCGTGGCTGTCGCGCGAGCGCATCCGCCGCCAGGCCGAGGCCTCGCAGGTCATCCGCGAGGAACAGGCACTGCAGCATCGCCTGCGCTGGACCCCACAGCCCGACACCGCCAGCGCCGAGATCGTGCCGCTGGTGCAGCGCCAGGGCGATTTCATGCCGGTGCACGGCAACGCCGTCGATCTGCTGACCGACTACGACGAGTCGCTGCACACGCTGATCGCCGACATCGACCAGGCCGAAGACCGCGTGCACCTGCTGTACTACCTGATGTTCGATGACGCGGTCGGCGAGGCCATTGTCGAGGCCTTGCAGCGTGCCGCCGCGCGTGGCGTGCAGTGCCGCGTGCTGCTCGATGCGGTGGGCGCCAAGCGTGGCCTGCGCGCCTATCGCAAGCGCCTGCAGGCGCGCGACATCGAAGTGCGCGCGATGCTGCCCGGTGGCCTGCGCTGGCGCCGCAGCGGGCGCATGGACCTGCGCAACCACCGCAAGATCGCGGTGATCGACAACGAAGTGGCCTATGTCGGTTCGCAGAATCTGGCGGGCCCGCGGTTCGTGCCGGGCCACCCGAACCGCGAGCTGGTGGCGCGCGTGCGCGGCCCGGCGGTGGCGCATCTGGAAGCCGTATTCGCCAGCGACTGGTACATGGAGACCGGCCAGCGCCTGGATGTGATCACCGATGTGCCCGAATGCGGCGACGACATCGCCACCCAGCTGCTGCCCAGCGGCCCGGCCTACCCGTACAGCAACGCGCGCGACGCGGTTGCGGCGCTGATCCACCTCGCACGGCGCCGGCTGGTGATGGTCACCCCGTATTTCGTGCCTGACGAAGCCACGCTCAGCGCGCTGCGCATCGCGGCGTTGTCCGGCGTGGAAGTGCAGCTGATCCTGTCGGCCAGCAACAACCAGCGGCTGACCTCGTGGGCACAGGAGGCCTACTACGACGAGCTGCTGCGCTGTGGCGTGCGCATCGCGCTGTACGAGCCGCAGTTCCTGCACGCCAAGCACATGAGCGTGGATGAGGACATCGCTGTGCTCGGCTCGATCAACATGGATATCCGCTCGTTCGCGCTGAATGCCGAAATCGGCCTGATCTGCTACGACCGCGCGCTGGTGCAGCAGCTGTGCGCGATCGAGGATGGCTACCTGCGTGAAGCGCGGCAGCTGGACCTGCAGCAGTGGCGCAGCCGCCCTACGTGGCGGCGCAGCCGCGAAGGTATTGCACGGCTGGCCGATGCGTTGATGTGAGGCGGCGGCAACCGCCCATTTCGGCAATCCGGCCTGTCATCGCCGATGGCCTACAATCGGCGCATGACTGATTCACCGCGTAATGGCGAACTGGACCTGGCGATCATCGGTGGTGGTGCGGCTGGCGTGCTGGTGGCGATCCAGGTATTGCGCCAGGCCAAGGCGCCGCTGGCGCTGGCCATTTTCGAACCCGCCTCGCAGCTGGCGCAGGGCATCGCCTATGCCACGCCATGGCCGGAGCATCTGCTGAACGTGCCGGCGGCGAAGATGAGTGCGTTTGCCAACCAGCCCGGCGATTTCCTCGACTACCTGATGGCCGCCAATGCCTACCCGGGCGAGGCGCGCGAGGTGCTGGGCGAGCGCTATGTGTGCCGCCACTACTTTGCTGCCTACCTGCAGCAGCGCCTGCAGGAGGCCGCTGCGACCAGCCCGGCACAGCTGCAGGTGATCGCGCAGCCGGTGCTGGGCCTGCAGCCGGATGACCACGGTTACCAGCTGACACTCGGCGATGGCAGCACGCTGCACGCCGCGCAGGCGGTGCTGACCACCGGCAACAGCATGCGACCGCTGCCGGTAGCCGGTGCCGAGGCACTGCCCGCCGATGACGTGATCGAGGCCTGGGACTACGACGGCGTGCGCACCCTGGCCGGCGAGCAGGCCGTGGCCATCGTCGGGTCCGGCCTGAGCATGGCCGACACCGTGTTGGCATTGGTCGCCGCCGGCCACACCGGCCCGCTGCATGTGATCTCGCGCCACGGCCTGCTGCCGTTGCCGCATGCGCACGGGGGGCTGCCCACGTTCGATCCGGCTTTACTGCTGCCGATGAACCTGCGCCAGCGCCTGCGCGCGTTGCGCGGGTTCGCACGCCAGTCACAGGCCGACGGCCTGCCGTGGCAGGGCGTGATGGACCGCATCCGTCCGCACGGGCAGGCGCTGTGGTGCAGCCTCGAAGAGGCCGACCAGCGTCGCTTCCTGCGCCATGTGGTGCGCTATTGGGACGTGCATCGCCACCGCATCGCCGAAGAAGTGGATGCGCAGTTGCAGACGCTGCAGGACAGCGGCCAGCTGCGTATTCACCGGTCCCGCCTGCAACGTGTCTGGCGCGACGGCGATGCGCTGCAGCTGTCGGGCCGCGATGCCTCGGGCAATGAACAGCAGTGGATGATCGGCGGGGTGATCAACGCCACCGGCGTGGAGACCCGCGCCAGCGCACTGCGCAATCCGTTGCTGCAGCAGCTGCAGGCCGATGGGCTGGCACGCCCCGGCCCGCATGGACTGGGGTTGGACAGCACGGTGCCGGGCGATCGCCTGCGTGCCGCCGGTGGCCAGCCGCAGGCACGGCTGGGCGTGCTCGGCAGCCTGCGCATCGGCAGCCTGTGGGAAAGCCTGGCGGTGCCTGAACTGCGTCAGCAGGCGCAGGCACTGGCAACCCAGGTGGTCGCAGGAGCCGCGACGGCGATGCCGTAAAATGGGGGCATGGATGTCTCCCACCTGCTTGATGGCCTGAACCCGGCCCAGCGCGAAGCCGTCTCCGCTCCCCCCGGCCACCACCTGGTGCTGGCCGGTGCCGGTTCCGGCAAGACCCGCGTACTTACCCACCGCATCGCCTGGCTGCATGAAGTCGATGGCGTGCCGACCCACGGCATTTTCGCGGTGACCTTCACCAACAAGGCGGCCGGCGAAATGCGCCACCGCATCGACGCACAGCTGCCCAATGGCAGCCGTGGCATGTGGATCGGCACCTTCCACGGCCTGGCCAACCGCCTGCTGCGCCTGCACTGGCAGGATGCGAAGCTGCCCGAAGGCTTCCAGGTGATGGATTCGGACGACCAGCTGCGGCTGGTCAAGCGCGTGGTGCAGGCGCTGGAACTGGACGACGGCAAGTACCCGGCCAAGCAGATCGCGTGGTGGATCAACGCGCAGAAGGACGAGGGCCGCCGCCCACAGCACATCCAGCCCGAACCGCACGACGCGTGGCTTGAAACCATGCGCCAGGCCTACATCGAGTACCAGGCACGCTGCGACCGCGCCGGCCTGGTCGACTTCGCCGAACTGCTGCTGCGCGCGCACGAACTGCTGCGCGACAACCCGGCGCTGCTGTCGCACTACCGCGCGCGCTTCCGCGAGATCCTGGTAGACGAGTTCCAGGACACCAACGCCATCCAGTACGCCTTCGTGCGCGTGCTGGCCGGCGATTCCGGCCACGTGTTCGTGGTCGGTGACGATGACCAGGCCATCTACGGCTGGCGCGGTGCCAAGGTCGAGAACGTGCAGGGCTTCCTGCGCGACTTCCCGGGTGCGCAGACCATCCGCCTGGAACAGAACTACCGCTCCACGGCCAACATCCTCGGCGCCGCCAACGCGGTCATCGCGCACAACCCGGACCGCATCGGCAAGGAACTGTGGACCGACAGCGGCGACGGCGAGCCGATCGACTTGTACGCGGCGTACAACGAGATGGACGAGGCGCGCTACATCGTCGAGCGCGCGCGCCAGTGGGTGCGAGACGGTGGCAGCTATACCGAAGTGGCCGTGCTCTACCGCAGCAACGCGCAGTCGCGCGCGCTGGAAGAGGCCCTGCTGAGCGAACAGGTGCCGTACCGCGTGTACGGCGGCATGCGTTTCTTCGAGCGCGCCGAAATCAAGGACGCGCTGGCCTACCTGCGCCTGCTGTCCAACCGCAACGATGACGCGGCGTTCGAGCGCGCGGTCAACACGCCGACGCGTGGCATCGGCGATCGCACGCTGGACGAAGTGCGCCGCGAGGCGCGCGCGCAGGGTATTTCGCTGTGGGAAGCGACCATGCTGGTCACCCAGGGCAGCGCGCTGGCTGCACGTGCGCGCAATGCGCTGGCCGGCTTCCTGGTGCTGGTCAACGAGCTGCAGGCGCAGACCCTGCACATGACCCTGGCCGAACGCGTGGACCACGTGCTGGCCCGCTCGCAGCTGCGCGAGCACTGGAGCAAGGAAAGCCGCAACGCGCTGGACTCGGAATCGCGTACCGACAACCTCGACGAACTGGTCTCGGTGGCCTCGCGCTTCGTGCGCCGCGCCGACGACATCGAGGAAGTGGGCGAGAACATGGACGAGCTGGTCGCGTTCCTGGCCTATGCCGCGCTGGAGGCCGGTGAGGGCCAGGCGCAGGCGGGCGAGGACGGCGTGCAGCTGATGACCCTGCACTCGGCCAAGGGCCTGGAGTTTCCGCTGGTGTTCCTGGCCGGCCTGGAAGAAGGCCTGTTCCCCAGCGCACGTTCGCTGGAGGAAAGCGGGCGGCTGGAAGAAGAGCGCCGCCTGGCCTACGTGGGCATCACCCGCGCACGCCAGAAACTGGTGCTGAGCTACGCCGAATCGCGCCGCATCCATGGCCAGGACAACTACAGCCTGCCGTCGCGCTTCCTGCGCGAGATTCCGCGCGAGCTGCTGCACGAAGTGCGCCCGAAGGTGCAGGTCTCGCGCCCGGCCTCGATGGGCGCCAGCCGGGTGATGGGCCACGCCTCGATCGAGGCGCCGCCGCTGAAGCTCGGCGCGCTGGTCACCCATCCCAAGTTCGGCGAAGGCATGGTGACCGACTACGAAGGCAGCGGTGCCCACGCCCGCGTGCAGGTCGAGTTTGCCGATGCCGGCAGCAAGTGGCTGGTGATGGCCTACGCCAACCTGACGGTGATCTGATCACCGTCGGGGGGGCGGGAATTCCTGTAGAGCCGAAGGTAGCGGCAGGAGCCGCTGCCAACGTCGCTTGCGACGGCCCGAAGGGTGCCGGTCAGGACGACCGGCATAGCCATGCTCGGCTGCTTGCAGCGGGAAAAGTCAGTCGAGCACGGCTCGACTCTACAAAAGCGAGTATCCATGACCCGCAACGTGCTCTTCCTCTGCAGTCAGAACCGCCTGCGCAGCCCCACCGCCGAGCAGGTATTTGCCGATTGGCCGGGCATCGAGACCGCCTCAGCCGGGTTGCTGGCCGACGCCGAGGAAGTACTCAGCCCCGAGTTGCTGCAGTGGGCCGACCTGGTCTTCGTGATGGAAAGGGCGCACCGCAACCGTCTGTCCAGCCGTTACAAGGCCTGGTTGAATGGCAAGCGGGTGATCTGCCTGGAAATCCCCGACGACTACGACTACATGGACCCGGTGCTGGTGGAGCTGCTCAAGCGCAAGGTGGCGCCGTTCCTGCGTTGACGGGCTGTTGTAGAGCCGAGCCCATGCTCGGCTGCTTCTGTCGGGAAAGAACAGCCGAGCATGGGCTCGGCTCTACAATAGAAGCCACATCTTCCAGGAACGCCCCGATGACCGAACCCACGTTGCACGTCACCGTGAAGTTGAACGCCAAGCTGCAGCCCGAGCATCGTCATGAACTGTTCGAGGATCCGCTCGATGCGCTGCTGCAGGCGGCGCAGGTGGGTGAGCTGACTGGCGGCGGCACCGCGATGTCCGACCTCGGCGAGGTCGAATACGGCGATATCGAAGTGGCGCTGGTCGATGCGGCCGGCGTGCCGAAGCTGATCGATCTGCTGGAGCAGCTGGGTGCGCCGAAGGGTTCGCAGCTGCAGGGTGCGGGCAAGGCCGACCGCAGCTTCGGCGTGACCGAAGGCCTGGGCATCTACCTGGATGGCCTGAACCTGCCGGACGAGGTCTACGAACAGTGCGATTCCAACCACGTGTTCGAGCAGCTGTCGGAGAACATCGATGGCCTGGGCGAGATCTGCAGCTGGTGGCAGGGCCCGACCGAGACCGCGCTGTACATGTATGGCGAATCGTTCGAGGCGATGCGTGATGCGATCGCTGAATTCGTGGCCAGCTATCCGCTGTGCCAGAACGCGCGCGTGGTGCAGATCGCCTGAAGATGGGGGCGCTGTAGAGTCGAGCTTGCTCGACTGCCTTTTGTGAGCAGACGCAGTCGAGCAAGCTCGACTCTACGGCAGCAGGCTATCGGCCGGCTGACTGCCTGGCGTTGTCGCGCTGGGCCAGATCCTTGCCCAGGTAATAGCCGCCGCAGAACAGCACGAAGGCGGCAATGAGGCTCCACAGGATGATCCTGAGGGGGCTTCGTGATGTCGGCTTGCGGTCCTGCATGCGGGTTCTCCCAAGGCGGCGGCGCGCCGCCCACCCAGCTTGCGCTGCGGTGTCCGGGTACGCAAGCCGGCGGTGCGCACACGCCGCTGCGCGGCGCCGGATTGATCCTGCTCAAGGCGCGCCCTGCACATCCGGTGTGCAATGGTGTTGTTCCCATCTGGCAGACCGCCACGGAGCCCCATCATGTACAAGCGCATCCTGATTGCCACCGACGGATCCGAGCTGGCCGACAAGGGCCTGGCGAAGGGCTTGGAGCTGGCCAAGGACCTCAATGCAGAGGTCGATATCGTGACCGTTTCCGAGCCGTGGGCCGTCGGCATGTACGACGCCATGGGCTGGAGCGTGGGCTACATGAACAGCCCTGAGTACAAGGCCGACCGCGAGGAAGGCGCGCAGAAGGTGCTGCAGCCGGCGCTGGCCAAGGCCGCCGAGCAGGGCATTACCGCCAACCCGGTGCACGTACTGGACCGCTACGCGGCCGACGGCATCATTGAGACGGCGGGTGAGCGCAACAGCGACCTGATCGTGATGACCTCGCATGGCCGCCGTGGTGTGACCCGTGTGCTGCTGGGCAGCCAGACCGCTGAAGTGCTGGCACGCAGCACGCTGCCGGTGCTGGTCATCCGCTGATACAAGCGTTCCCGGGGAGGGGACCCGACGCCGGCCGCAGGATGCGCGCCGGCGTCATCTTTTGTAGGGCCGGCAGGGGCCCATCCACGCATGGCGTGGATCTACTGAATCGCAGGGATCCGACCCCGGTCACATCACCAGCTGTACAGCTTCCAGTACACCGGCGACACGCCGTCCTTGTCGTTGTCGAAACGGCCATCGCCGTTCTTGTCGTACATGTAGAACGGGGCACCGCGCGACGGGGTCACCTTGACCATGCGCAGCTGGCCGGACACGCGGTATTCCTCGATGACATCGCCGTTGTCCATGGTGCGCTTGGACACATCCGCGCCCTTGACGTCCACCGGGGGAGCGCCCGCGCCACCCATGCTGGCGCAGCCAGCGAGCAGGAGCAGGGGAGCCAGCATCAGGGTCTTCATCGGCGGGGGCCTTTGCCTGGAAAGAGCCTTGATTATGCCCCATCGCCGCGGCTGTGCCGTGTCGTCGCAGTGCAGGCACGGGCGCGTAGAATCGACCCATGAGCAGATTAGTCCTGATCGACGGGTCCAGTTACCTGTACCGCGCGTTCCACGCGCTGCCGCCCCTGTCCAATGCACAGGGCGAACCCACCGGCGCGCTGTTCGGCGTGGTCAACATGCTGCGCTCGACACTGAAGGAGCGCCCGGCCTACGTGGCGTTCGTGGTCGATGCGCCGGGCAAGACCTTCCGTGATGACCTGTACGACCAGTACAAGGCCAACCGCCCGCCGATGCCCGACGAGCTGCGCAGCCAGGTCGAGCCGATGTGCCGCATCGTCGAAGCGCTGGGCATCAGCATCCTGCGTGTTCCCGGCGTGGAAGCCGACGATGTGATCGGCACGCTGGCCCTGCAGGGCGTGGCGCAGGACCTGAAGGTGACCATCTCCACCGGCGACAAGGACTTTGCCCAGCTGGTGCGGCCGGGCATCGAACTGGTCAACACCATGACCGGCAGCCGCATGGATTCCGATGCCGCAGTGATGGAGAAGTTCGGCGTGCGCGCCGATCAGATCATCGACCTGCTGGCGTTGATGGGCGACACCGTCGACAACGTGCCGGGCGTGGAGAAATGTGGGCCGAAGACCGCCGCCAAGTGGCTGGCCGAGTACCAGCACCTGGACGGGGTGATGGCGGCCGCGCCGACCATGAAGGGCAAGATCGGCGAGAACCTGCGCGCCGCGCTGGAGCGCCTGCCGCTGAACCGCGAGCTGGTGACCATCCGCACCGACGTGGAGCTGGACGCCAGCCCGACCACGCTGGCCCTGCGCGAGCAGGACGTGCCGGAGCTGACCGAGCTGTATGCGCGCTACGGCTTCACCCAGGCGCTGAAGGAGCTGGGTGCACCGCTGCCGGCGCCGACGGCCGCCAGCGAAGCAACGCCGAGCCTGCGTGGCACCGCCGCCGGCTTCGCCCGTGGCAGCGCCGAGGCACCGGCCGCCGGCACGCTGGATCCGGCGCTGGCCGCACCGGGTGAATACGAGACCGTGCTGACCGCCGAGCAGCTGCAGGCCTGGGTCGAGCGCCTGCAGCAGGCGGACCTGATCAGTTTCGATACCGAAACCGATGCGCTGGACGCGATGCGTGCGCGCCTGGTGGGCATCAGCCTGGCGGTCGAGCCGGGCAAGGCCGCCTATATTCCGGTCGGCCACGATTACCCGGGCGCGCCGACGCAGCTGCCGATGCAGCAGGTGCTGGATGCGCTGCGCCCGGTGCTGCAGGACCCGGCAAAGAAAAAGCTGGGCCAGCATGGCAAGTACGACCTGCATGTGCTGCGCCGCCACGGCGTGGAGGTGCAGGGCTACCACGACGACACCATGCTCGAGAGCTTCGTGCTCAATTCCACCGCCACCCGCCACGACATGGATTCGCTGGCCCTGCGTTACCTGGGCTACAACACCATCAAGTTCGAGGACGTGGCCGGCAAGGGCGCCAAGCAGATTCCGTTCTCGCAGGTGGGCATCGACGAAGCCAGCCGCTATGCGGCCGAGGACGCCGACATCACCCTGCGCCTGCACCGCGCGCTGCAGCCGCAGCTGCTGGCCGAACCGGCGCTGGACAGCGTGTACCGCGACATCGAGATGCCGCTGGTGCCGGTGCTGACGAGCATCGAAGCCAATGGCGTGCGGATCGATACCGTCGAGCTGCGCCGGCAGAGCCAGGACCTGTCCTCGCGCATGCTGGCCGCGCAGCAGAAGGCCACCGAGCTGGCTGGACGCAGCTTCAACCTGGATTCGCCCAAGCAGCTGCAGGCGGTGCTGTTCGATGAGCTGAAGCTGCCGGCGGTGGTGAAGACCCCGAAGGGTCAGCCCAGCACCAATGAAGAGGCGCTGGAGGCGATCGCCGACCAGCACGAGCTGCCGCGAGTGATCCTGGACTACCGGGGCCTGGCCAAGCTGCGCAGCACCTACACCGACAAGCTGCCGGAGATGGTCAACCCGGACACCGGCCGGGTGCATACCAGCTACCACCAGTCCGGCGCCGCCACCGGCCGCCTGTCCTCGTCGGACCCGAACCTGCAGAACATCCCGATCCGCACCGAGGATGGCCGCCGTATCCGCCGCGCGTTCATCGCGCCGGAGGGCTTCCAGCTGCTGGCGGCCGACTATTCGCAGATCGAGCTGCGGATCATGGCCCATCTGTCCGAGGACCCGGGCCTGGTGCGTGCCTTCGAGCAGGGCGCCGACGTGCACCGCGCCACCGCCGCCGAGGTGTTCGGGCGCACGCTGGAGGAAGTGACCCCGAACGAGCGCCGCGCGGCCAAGGCGATCAACTTCGGCCTGATGTACGGCATGAGCGCCTTCGGCTTGGCCCGCAACCTGGGCATCGACCGTGGCCAGGCGCAGGACTACGTGGCGCTGTACTTCAGCCGCTACCCGGGCGTACGTGATTTCATGGAGCGGATGCGCCAGCAGGCCCGCGACCAGGGCTATGTGGAAACCCTGTTCGGCCGCCGCCTGTACCTGAACGACATTCATGCACGTAACCAGGGCCTGCGCGCCGGTGCCGAGCGCGCCGCGATCAACGCGCCGATGCAGGGCACCGCCGCAGACATCATCAAGCGCGCGATGGTGGACGTGGACCAGTGGCTGCGTGACAGCGGCGCACCGGCACGGATGATCCTGCAGGTGCACGATGAACTGGTGTTCGAAACCGAAAGCAGTTTCGTCGAGGAGTTGCGTTTGCAGGTGGTCGAGCGCATGTCGCAAGCGGCCAAACTGCGGGTGCCGCTGGTGGTCGATACCGGCATCGGCAACAACTGGGACGAAGCACACTGAGGGTGTTTCAGGCCGAAAACGACGTGAATTCGTTCATTCGTCAGAGGTTTCTGACTCGATCATGAATGTTGCCCTGATGGAGGTTCATTAAATTGGGCCCCTTCACGAACCGTTAGTGTTCGGAGTGCTTCTATAACTCTCGACAGGCGCAACGCCTGTTGTGGATCTCTCCCATCCCCTGGAGCAGATCTCGGAACGGGGACTCCTCCCCAAGTGCCCGTTCCCCGGCCCCGTTGACCTCCCCCTGGTCAGCGGGGCTTTTTATTTGTGCCGTTGCCAGATGCCGTGGCCTGCGCCACGCTGGGCCACCGCTCCGCAGGGGAAGACAATGCCCGATCTGTTCGCACTGGCCATGCCGTGGTGGGAGTTCATCCTGCGCGCGGTGGTGGTGTATGTCGTGGTGCTGGGCATGGTCCGGCTGGGTGGCAAGCGGGCTCTGGGGCAGATCACGCCCTTCGACGTGCTGCTGATCGTGCTGCTGGGCAACGCGGTGCAGAACGCGCTGTTGGGCACCGACACCTCGCTGGGCGGTGGCCTGCTGCTGGCGGCCACCCTGATCGTGCTGAACTATGGGGTGGGCTGGTTGACCACCCGGAATCGGCGCATGGAGCGGATGATCGAAGGAGAGCCCACCGTGATCGCGCGTGATGGCCGGCTGTTGGAGGGCGTTCTCCGCCGCGAACTGATCAGCCGGGCCGATTTCGATGCCGCGCTGCGCCAGCAGGGCGGCCTGCGGATCGAGGACGTGCAGATCGCGCTGCTGGAGACGACCGGACACATCACGATCATCACGCAGAAGGGCACCTGACTTGTAGCACCGAGCCCAGGCCCGGCGCGACCAGGCTGCCCCTCACAGCCAGTCGCGCGGGACCAGGTAGTCGGCCAGTCGCGATTCTGCGCTGCCGGGTTCAGGCGAGAAGCCGTACTCCCAGCGCACCCGGGGCGGCAGGCTCATCAGGATGCTCTCGCTGCGGCCACCGCTCTGCAGCCCGAACAGGGTGCCGCGGTCGTAGACCAGGTTGAATTCCACGTAGCGGCCGCGGCGGTACAGCTGGAACTCGCGTTCGCGTTCGCCATGGGGTGTGTCCTTGCGCTGCTGCACGATCGGCAGGTAGGCGTCGAGGAAACCATCGCCGACCGCACGCAGATAAGCGAAGTCGCGCTCGAAGTCGCCGTGCAGGTCGTCGAAGAACAGCCCGCCGACGCCGCGCGTTTCATTGCGGTGGCGCAGGAAGAAGTACTCATCACACCAGCGCTTGTGCGCGGCATAGCGTTCGTCGCCGAACGGCGCACACAGATCGCGTGCCACCTGGTGCCAGTGCTGCACGTCCTCGTCGAACGGATAGAACGGGGTCAGGTCGAAGCCGCCGCCGAACCAGCTGGCCACCACTTCGCCGTCGCGCTGCGCCTGGAAGAAGCGCACGTTGGCATGCGTGGTCGGCACGTAGGGGTTGAGCGGGTGGAACACCAGCGACACGCCAGTGGCACGCCAGGAGGCGCCAGCCAGTTCCGGACGGTTGGCCGAGGCCGATGGCGGCAGGCGGCTGCCGGCCACGTCGGAGAAGCCGATGCCGGCCTGCTCGAACACCGCACCGTCGCGCAGCACGCGGGTACGCCCGCCACCGCCCTCGGCACGCTGCCACAGGTCTTCCTGGAAGCGGGCCTGGCCATCGACGGCCTCGATCGCCGCACAGATGCGGTCCTGCAGGTCGGTGAGATAGGCGCGCACGCGCTCGAATTCGTTCATGGCGCGTACTTTACCGCAGGGCCCGCCCGAAGCTGTGGGCAGGCCCTGGCCGGCTCAGCGCTTGCGGTTGGAGTTGCGCGGCGCCGGAGCGTCGTCCACGGCCGCCTCGTCAACCGCCTTCTGCAGAGCACCACCCAGCGTGATCAGCTCCCAGTTCTGGGTGCCGAGCACGTCGCAGGCCACATGCAGGCCGCTGCGGTCGGCCTTGCACAGCTGCTCCAGGGTTGCCCGTGCGTCCAGTTCCGCGCCGTTGCCCTGCGCGGTGACCAGGTTCTCGCACCCTTCGCGCACGCCGGCGCGGCAGACCGTGGTGTAGTGCTCGGCGGCCTGCAGCCAGTTCCCGGACAGCGCAAGGCGGTTGCCGAGAATGTTGCAGCCCTGCAGCTTGCCCTGCGCGCAGCAGGCTTCGGCGCCGCCCTCGTTGGCCAGTGCCAGCGGGCAATCCTGTGGCAGTGGCAGCACCTTGAACTGCTTCGGTGCACTGCAGCGTGTCGGGCCCTCGCCGGTGGGGACGAACACCTGGAAGCGGGTCCAGTTATCCAGCCCCAGCAACTGCCCGCCCGGCAGCGGGCGCAGCACGAAGTCGCCGTCCCGGTCGTGGTGGATGCGGATGTCGCCCGCTTCGACGCGTGCGCGAAGATGGCTGCTCCAGCCAACGCCAACCAGGCCGGCATCGCCGAAGTCCAGCGTGTCCATCAGGCCGCCGTCGGACCGGTAGTTGCCGCAGGGTAATGCAGTTGCGGGCTGCGGTCGCAGCGATGCGCCCACCGCCTGCAACGCCGGCAGGCGCTCGCAGGTGGCGGTGTCATTGCCGGGGGTGCAGGCTGCAGCCAAGGCCTGCACCGCCTGCTGGGGATCTCCCGCGTCCCAGGACAGCTCAGCCACGCGGGTGCAGAAGCCGCCGTGCGCTACCTCGCGGCACAACCGCAACAACTGTTGCCGCCGCTCAGCTGGAATGATCACCGGCACGGTCGGCGCCGTCATCGTCACCATGGCTTCGGTCATGGCGGCCGTCATCGCGGCCTTGACCAGCTGCTCCTGCACTGCCGGGTCGGCCTCGAGTGCGGCGGCACACGCCGGGGTTCCCTCTTCGAAGCCACCGTTGTCACAGGCGGCGGGGAGTTTGATGCCGGACAAGGCGGCGTCGAGCGCTGCCTTTGCCAGGGCGGGATCGGCCTCGACCGTGGGTTTGGCTTCCTCGTGCCAACGATCGGCCAGTTGCAGGCACATGCCGGGCACGCCTTCCCGGCACCCTGCTTCCAGCGCGGCCGGGGTCGCTTCGCGACGGTTGTCCAGGCACGCGGCCGCATCGGCCAGGCAGCTGCCATCAGCCGGCGTGGCGGCTGCGGCGCACTGTGCGGGGGCCTGCAGGAGGTAGACCGTGCCATCCACCTCGACCGTGCGGCCACGATCGCGCACCTGCAGCGCACTGGGCAGGCCGTACTCCAGGTTCACCAGCTGCAGCTTTCCGTCGATCTGCTGGAACGCGACCGGAGACGGCGCACTGCCGAAGTGCTTCTGCTCGCCGCGGTTCGGTGAGCTGATGCGCAGCGTGCCGCTGCCTTCGTCGGCCTTGAACAGGCCGCATTGTGGTGACTGTGCGGCGGCCATCGGCGCGGCCAGCAGCAGGGCCCAGGCCAGCCAGCGGCGGCGCGGTGCGGGTGAATGCATGTCGTCTCCTTGACGATCGAACGGGAAGCTCCTGGCGCTACGGCGAACCCTGGCCCTCGCGCGGGGGCGTGCATTGTGCCGTGCCGGGCACGAGCTGGTAACGCTGGTAGGCCGTCTGGTTGTCCATGCCGAGCAGGTCGCCGTTGCCGAGCTGGCGCAGCA
This sequence comes from Stenotrophomonas genospecies 3, assembly GCF_054473855.1. Taxonomy (NCBI): domain Bacteria; kingdom Pseudomonadati; phylum Pseudomonadota; class Gammaproteobacteria; order Lysobacterales; family Lysobacteraceae; genus Stenotrophomonas; species Stenotrophomonas genospecies 3. Next base: position 172,095 of record NZ_JBTMUR010000009.1, on the reverse strand, counting down.
CAAGGGTTTCGCCGTTCTGCTGCAGCTGGACGGCGCCTTCATGCAGGCGGGCATGCGCGCCATCACCGAAGTCGAGCATGTCGATCACGCCACCGTCGGCCTGGTAACGGCCGCACGGCACCTGCTGCAGCGGCACCAGGCGCAGGTCGGTGCCGAGTTCACGCAGCGGTGCGGTACGTCCGCAGGCACTGACGCGGCCCGCATCGCAGACCACCTGCAGGGCCTGCACTGCCAACGCAGGTTCCAGCGCGTTCAATTGCTGCGCGGCCACTTCCACGCAGAAGCGGCCACTGCGGTGCTGCAGGCACCGCTGCTGCAGCTGATCGCGTGCAGCGGCCGGAAGCGGCGAATCCAGTGTGTCTTCGTCTTCCTGCAGCAGGCGTTGATTCACCCGCTGCATGGCGGCAGCCAATGCATCATTGGTCAGCGCCTCGCAGGCCTGCGGGTCATGCCCGGGCGTGTGTTCGCGGCAGGCAGGCGGGCGATCAAAGCCTGTGGCACCGACGTCGTCGGTGGCCTTCGCTGGGCTGTCATCCCGCAGTTGTCGCAGCAGCGCCGAGCAGCCCGCGCCAACGCCTTCGCTGCACGCGCGCTGGGCCTGGCCGGGCGAAGCCGCCGGCAGCTGCGCAATGCAGTGGCTGCCGGCGGCGCGGCAGCTGCCGGCAATCGCACTGGGTTCGACGGCGCAGTCGCGGGACTGGCGCAGCGTGTAGACCACCACGTCGTCTTCGATGCGCTGCCCATCGGCGCTGATCCGGACCGGCAGTGCCACGCCATCGTCGAGCATGACCAGTCGGGCCTGCGCCGCACTGCGATCGACCCACAGCGGCTCCGGCTCGCTGCCGTCGTCGCGGCGGTAGCCGCTGCTGGGTGATGTGAATATCAGCGCCATGCCACCGTCGGTGCTGCGGTATTCGCCACAGCGCAGCGCATCGGCGGCGGCAGGCAGCGCGGCGAACAGCAGCAGCGCGGGGAGAAGGGTCAGCAAGCGCATGCGACGGTCCTTGTCGTGCGGGAAAGGGGTGTGGCTCAGTGGAAGCGCGAGCGGATGTCTGGTCGCAGCAGGCGCCAGGCCAGCCAACCCTGCAGGCCGAGGAGTACGAATGACATGGCCACCATGGTCAGCGTGATCAACCAGCGTTTCAGATGGAGTTCCTGTTGCAGGACGGCGTCGTCGGAGAGAAACGGGATGACGTCGCGCATGAACACGTCCAGCCACCCGGCGATCGCAAAGTTGGTCAATGCACTCATCAGCAGGATGGCCACAAAGCTCCACAGGCCCCAGCTGCGCTCGCGCAGCAGTCCCCAGCTGGCCAGCGTCGAGGCAAGGCACAGCAGTGCGACGATCATCGACGCGGCCACCGGATGCGCCAGAAGCCAGATCAGGCTGTGCAGGTGCTGGAGTTGTACTTCCCTCTCAACCAGGTGCCAGATCGGAAGGTTGTGCAGCGGCCACAGCAGCAGTCCCTGCATCACGAAGTAGACCGTGAGCAGCAGTGACAGCCAGAACGAGGCGTGTGCGATCGGGCGCACCCAGGCGTGATAGGTCGGTTGGACCAGCGAAGGAATCGGCGGGATCGACATTGACATCCGGTGTCCTTGCAATCGGTGCCCGCGCGCTCAGCGGGCCGTCACCCGGGTGGCGACGGCCGGCAGGATATGGTGTTCGCTCAGCGGTGCCAAGGGCAGGCCGTGCGGCGGCTGCAGCGGCACCCAGGCCAGTTCAGCGATCTCCGCGCGTGCCTGTGGCATGCCGTCCACCTGCACCCACCAGGCCTGGGCCTGCACGCGGTGGCCGGGCTCGTTCACCGCCCAGTCTTCGAACGTGCCCAGCGCGACGGCGGTCTCGACGCACAGCTGCACGCCGAGTTCCTCGTCCAGCTCGCGGGCCAGCGCCTGCAGCGGTGCTTCGCCGGCTTCGGGTTTGCCGCCCGGCTGGATGAAACGGTCAGCGCCGTGCTTGCGCACCACCAGCGCCCGGCCGCGGTCATCCAGGATGACCGCGGCCACGATGTGGATCGTGGCCGCGGCGTTGCTCACTTCAGGTTCTGCTCGAACAGCTTGAGGATGCGCTTGTACTGGTCCAGCCAGGAATCGGCGCGGACGTAGCCGTGGCGCTCCAGCGGGTACGGAGCGATCGACCAGTTGTCCTTGTGCAGTTCTATCAGGCGCTGGGTCAGGTTCACCGAGTCCTGGAAGAACACGTTGTCATCCATCATGCCGTGGGCAATCAGCAGGTTGTCCTGCAGGTTCTGCGCGTACTCGATCGGCGAGGACACGCGGTACGCCTCCGGATCGATGTCCGGGGTGTTGAGGATGTTGCTGGTGTAGCCATGGTTGTACTGGTGCCAGTCGACCACCGGGCGCAGCGCGGCGCCGGCCTTGAACGTGCCCGGCGAGCGGAACAGCGCCATGAAGGTCATGAAGCCGCCGTAGGAACCACCGTAGATGCCGGCATGGTCACGGTCACCCTGCTGGGTGTCGACCAGCCAGTCCAGGCCATCCTTGTAATCTTCCAGTTCCGGGTGGCCCATGTTGCGGTAGATCGCCGTACGCCAGTCGCGGCCGTAGCCCTCGCTGCCGCGGTAATCCATGTCCAGCACGATGTAGCCCTTCTGCACCAGCAGGTTGTGGAACATCTGCTCGCGGAAGTAGGCCGGGTAGCGCTGGTGCACGTTCTGCAGGTAGCCGGCACCGTGCACGAACATCACGATCGGGTACTTTTTGCCGGGTTCCTTGTTTTCCGGTTCGTAGTACTTGGCCCAGACCACGCCGGCACCATGCTTGGACGGCACTGCCACCAGCTTCGGCTGGATCCACTGGCGCGCCTTGTAGTCGGCAGTGCGGGTGTCGGTCAGCACGCGGGCCTGGCCACCGGTGCTCGGCAGCACGGCCAGCTGCGGCGGCAGGTAGGCGCCGGAGTAGCGCACCAGCAGCTGCTGGCCGTCCGGCGACAGCGAGAAGTCTTCCACGCCGTTGAGGCTGGTCAGCTCGCGCACCTGGCGGCTGCCGGTGTCGATCGCGCAGACTTCGTAGTCATGCGGGGCCTGCTGGTTGCACAGGAAGTAGAAGCCCTTGCCATCGGCGGACGGCACCGGCGCCGAGGTTTCCCACTTGCCGCTGGTCAGCGCCTGCGGCTTGGCGGTGCCGGCCTGGGTGTACAGGTGCGAGAAGCCCGATTCCTCCGACAGCAGCCACAGCGTGCGGCCATCGGCCATCCAGCCGAAATCATTGAAGCCCCAGTTGATCCAGCCGTTGTCGGTCAGGCGATGGCGGTTCTGCACGCGGCCATCGGCAGCGTTGACGCTGATGATCCAGCGGTCCTTGTTGTCGTTGGCACGCAGCATTACTGCGGCCTGCTGGCCATCGGGGCTCCAGCGGATGCCACCGCCCATGAAGTCGCTCATCACCTGCAGGCTGCGCTCGCCCTTCAGTGCGTCCTTGCCGGCCTTGCGACGCAGCTCGGCCAGCGGATCGGTGCTGATGCCAGGCAGGCCGGCCAGCGAGACCTTCTCGGCTTTGCCGGTGCGCACGTCCACGTACCACAGGGTGTGCGGCTCGAAGCCGTTACGGCCGACGCGGGTGCGGGTGTCTTCGGTTTCCTCGTAGCCCGACTCGGTCACGTACAGCGGCATCTTGCCGCCACGGCCGTCGTCGAAGTCCTTCGGCTTGGTCACCACGATCAGGTGGGTCAGGTCCGGCGACAGCACGCTGTCGGCGATCTCCACGTCGGTGCCCAGGTACACCGGGCCCGGTGCACGGGTGGGATCGGCCTGGCGCCAGCGCTGGTCCTGGTCCTTCAGTGCTTCGCGCTGGTCGCGGTCGCGGCGCAGGGTTTCCAGCGTGCGCAGCTGCTGGTCACGCAGCACGTCGGCCTTCGGCGGCGTGCGCGGATCCTTCTCGGCCTTCAGGCTGGCCACCTGCTGCACGCCGCTGGCGGCGGTCCAGTGGAACCAGTTCTGGCCAACGCGCCAGATCACGCCATTGTCGGCAGCAAAGTTCACGTTGCCCGCGCGCTCGTTGCTGCGGGTCAGCTGGGTCAGCGCGCCGCTGCGCAGGTCGCGCACGAACACGTCGCCATTGCGGACGAAGGCGCTGCGGCTGCGGCTGCGGTCGTAGACCGGCTCGGCCACGTCCAGGGTGCCGCGCTGGTCATCGGCCACCTGTGCGGCCACGCCACCCGCCACCGGCTGGCGGAAGGTATCGCGCACCGGGCTGCCGTTGCGCTTGAGCTGGTATTCCACCTGCTGGCTGTTCCACGACCACCAGGCCTTCTCGACCGGCGGACCGATCCAGTCCGGGTCGGCCATGGCCTGTTCGATGGTGATCGGCGTCGGCGCGGCATGCGCAGCCGGTGCGGCCAGCACGGCCGACAGCAGGAGGGACAGGGGCAGCACTCGGGACATGGGCGGACGGCACCAGAAGAGGAAACCGGCCAAGCGTAGCAGCCGCAAGGGCCCGGGGCAGGGGCCACAGGTCATGGCAGCGGGATTGGCAAAGTGGTGCAACCGGTAACCGGCCTCGCGCATCCATTCTCCTGAACCCGCATCATCCACCGAACAGGAGCCCGACCATGCAGGAACTGATCCCGATCACTCTCTTCATCTGCATCGCCTACGCGATCCACGCCATTGCCGATGCCCGCGCCCGCAGCAAGCTGGTGGCCCCGCACGTGCCGGAGGAAGTGATCCGCTCGCTGGCCGTGCTGGAAGAAGAACGCCGCCGCCAGGGGGCGCTGCGCTGGGGCATCAGCCTGGTCTGCCTGGCGTTGGCCATGGCCCTGCTGGAAGCCATCGGTGCCCGTGACCTGACCTTCGGTGCCGCCGCCGCGCTGGTCGGCAGTGCTGGCCTGGGCCAGCTGCTGGCCTGGCACTTCACCCGCCCCGCCGCACGCAAGGGCTGAGCCGGCCCATGTCACGGGCACAGGGGGCGCCCCGCAGATGAGCCTGCTCGGCGAAGCATTGTCGGCACTGCGGGGCCGTCGCCGCCACGATGCAGCGGCGACGGCGGCACCCGCCGCACCGCTGGATGCGGACCAGGCCCTGGTGCGGGCCATCATCGATGGCTCGCAGGCGGCGTTTTCGCAACTGGTCGAGACACATCAGCGCACCTGCGCACATGTGATCGGGCGCATGGTGGGCGACCGCGATCAGGTGGCCGACCTGCTGCAGGAGACCTTCCTGGCCGTGTTCCGCCAGCTGCACCGCTTTCGTTTTGAATCCTCGCTGCGCACCTGGATTTCCCGGGTGGCCTACACCACCGCGCTGCAGCACCTGCGCCGGCGGCGGCTGGAGGCGCAATGGATGGTGGCGGTGGAGGTGCCGGAGGAACTGGGAATCGGCGATGAAGGACCGGGGCCGGCTGAACTGAGCGAGGCGCTGCAGGCGGGGCGCCATCTTGGCGTGGCGCTGGAGCGGCTGAGTGCACCGCAGCGCCTGATCGTCGGCCTGCACTACCTGGAGGACTTCGACCTGGTCGAGATCGAGCAGGTGACCGGGCTGGCACGCGGTACCATCAAGAGCCACCTGCACCGCGCGCGCCAGGTCCTGAAGCAGGAACTGACGCGGCATGCCGCCGCCGGAGAACTGCTGTGAGCCCATCGACCGACCCTCGCGATGCGGAAGAACGCGCGCTGGCGCAGGCGTTGCGTGAGCAGACGCAGCAGGAAGAAACGCCGGATGTGAGCGAGGCGCTGCAGAAGCGCATTGCCGCTGAATCGCGCGACAGTGGCGTGGGTTATGTGGTGGTGCAGGTGGTGTTGTTGGGAGCGTTGGTGGCGGCGGCTGTGTGGTATTTCTGGGTCTAGAAGAACGCTGACGCCTGCACCTGATTCTGGACGCTTTTTCCTCCAACACCTGATCAGATGGCCAGGCATCGGGCGTTATCTGCAAATCGACAGTTGGTTTTCCGCGTCAGATTCCGTCACCTCGGTCTCGTCGTCGATGGCGATGGCTCTATCCAGGACCTACGAGCTGCGTGTGTTTCCTGAGGAAAGTTGCAAATCCCATGTCTCCACTTGAGGCGTAGTTTCACAATCAGAGATTCTCAACCATCAGCTTCCACAGGCATGGAGTGAGAATCACATGGACAGGTGCGCGAGTAAGCCAATGCCGGATGCAGTTGGATGATGCTCTACTACGTCCAGCTTTCGCTTGCCCGATTCAAGCAGCGAGTCGGCACTCATCTGGCAATCGCTCTCATGCTGGGTGCGGGGGTAGGGATCACCACCGTGATGCTTTCCATTGTTCTCCAGGCATCGTCGGATCCCGCTCCAGGCCGGAGCTCGGCATTGTTCCGCCCCTACCTTGACGCGCGTCCAGATGCACTGCGCAGTGGCTCTCCGGATCCTGGTCAGTCACTGACCTGGCCAGACGCGAAGGTGCTTCTGAACCAAGGCCGGACGTGGAAGCAGGCAGCAATGGCAGGGGGCGCGGTGACGCTCTCCCGGCCGGGAGAGCCCAGCGTAAGATTGCGCGCCAGGTTCGCCACGTCCGAAGTCTTCAGTGTCCTCGGCATTGCCGTTGTTCAAGGGCGCGCATGGACCGCCGAGGAGGGGCATGCTGCGAGTCGAATCGTGGTTCTGTCGCGTGTGCTCGCAGAGCGCGAGTGTGCACAGGGCTGTGTTGGTCATCAGTTGGACCTGGGCAGACGCACCTATACCGTAGTGGGTGTCGCGGAGGATTGGCATCCGGTGCCTATGTTTCAGGGAGACCTCACACGCAGGCCGTTTGTGGAGCCTGACGAGATCTACCTGCCGCTTGAAACCGCAATCGCAGACAAGCTGACTGTTTTGGACGGGACTGCGATCTGGGGTGGTGACCAGGACACGGATCCTGCAGGGGCCAACGTTTCCCTGGCTTCAATTGTGGGCGTGGCTGCCCACCGCAGACGATGTCGCCGCTTACCGCGCGAATCTGAATGCCTATGCGCAGGAAAAGGGGCTTCGGATCGAGCCAGGCACCCAGCAGGTGGCACTCTGGCCGTTGATGGATTGGCTGGACAGGCTGGGATTGGTTCCGGAGCAGGCCAGGATGCAGCTTCGGTTGTCGCTGATCCTGCTCGGCGTGTGCATCGTCAACGCGGCTGCGCTGCTGAGCTTCAGTCTGGGGCGCCGTCGGCGGGAGCTCGCGATACGACGTGCACTGGGAGCACGACGCCGAGACGTGTTCATCCAGCTCATGTGGGAATCCATCGCGGCGGGCGTCGCAAGCGGTGCGCTCGCTGTCGTCACCTATACGCTGGGAATACGGGTGGTTGCTGCGGGAGATGTTCTGCCCAGCGCGATAACAGCGATGCATGCCGGGGCAATGCTGATGGCGGCTGGTCTGGGAGTCGTCACGACGTTGCTCTGTTCATTGGTCCCATCGTTTGAAATCTGCAGGGTCAGTTCACTGTCGAGTGCCTTCGCGAAGGGGGCTGCCTGAAATGTTCGAATCAATGAGGGAGACTCGACGACATCTGGGAAGCGCCGCACTGCTTGCAGTGCAGGCTGCGCTTGCAAGCCTGGCATGTGCGTTCGCACTGCAATCTGTGCTGGACAGCTTCGCCAGATTGAACACCCGCAGCATCCGGGACGCAGTATCGATTGGTGTGGTCAGGGTCTCGGATGTCGAAGAAGGCGCTGATGCTGCAGTGCTGCGGGCAGACCTGTCCGCGATCCGGCTGCCCGGTGTTCAGGACACGGTTGTGAGCGACGCTGTTCCGTTCGGGGGAAGAGCCCATCGATACGGCGTGTGCACCAGCGAGTCGGCCATGGCGTACTCGATGAACGCGGGTACGACAGACGTTGCTGGATGTGATCGCATTCCCGTGGCAACTGCCAGTTCTGGCTTGCTGGCGATGCTGGGCGCGGGAATCGTCCTGGGACGGGATGCCACAGAGGACGACATGGCTGAAGGTGCTCCGGTAGTGCTGATCAGTGAAGCGCTGGCTGCCCGTCTGTTCGGAACGGAGAGTGCTGTTGGCCGCCACCTGTATTTCGGCCCCGGCAGCAGCCGGGTCATCGTGGGCGTATTTGCGTCTGTTGCTGGACCGGCACCAGGAGGCAATGAGCGGGACTCGCAATGGGCGCTGCTTCCGGGCCTTCCCACGGGCGCCAGTCGCTATTATCTGGCGAAGTGGAAGTCGGAGGTTGATCGTTCATCGCTTGATCGCACTGTCGATGCGCTACAGCGGCCCTATCGGATCGTGAATTCGACCGGTGTCGAGACGCTGGCGGGATATCGCGACGCCTACGTCAAAGCTGATCGCTTCGCTACGACCGTGCTCGCGGTCATGACGGCCATCGTTCTCGGTGTGCTGATGGCCGGGGTTTCCGGAGTCGTAGGCGCCTGGCTTGATCGGCGCCGGCACTCCATTGGGGTTCGACGGACACTCGGTGCTCGCGGCTCAGTGATCTTTGCCGAAATCATGTTCGAAGTTTCACTGTTCACCACACTGGGCGCCCTGCTCGGCGCGTTGTCGTTGCAGTGGATAGGGCCGCCACAGGATGGCATCACAGGTTCACTGTGGTTATCGATATCGAGCGCTGTCGTGCTGGTGATGGCGGCCTGCTTGACTGCACTGGTACCCCGGGCCCTGCGAATCGCCAAGGAGCCGCCCTTGACCCTGCTGAAGCCCCTGTAGCCCGTTCATCCTGTCATCCAGCTTCCCTGCGACAAAGTGAAGCAGCGCGTCACCCGGTCGCATCCCACCTTAACGAAATCCCCCTAAAGTGGTCCGGTATCCCACCGGTCACAGGCAGGAGGCGTCCCTTGGACGCGTTGTTGTTGTCCCGGATCCAGTTCGGATTCGTCATCAGTTTCCACGTGCTGTTCCCCGCTTTCACCATCGGCACGGCCAGCTGGCTGGCCTTCATCGAATGGCGCTGGCTGCGCACGAAGTTGCCCGTGTGGCGCGAGCTGTATTTCTTCTGGCAGAAGATCTTCGCGGTGTCGTTCGGCATGGGCGTGGTCAGCGGCATCGTCATGGCCTTCCAGTTCGGAACCAACTGGCCACGATTGAGCGAAGTGGCCGGCACGGTCATCGGACCGCTGCTGACCTACGAGGTGTTGACCGCGTTCTTCCTGGAGGCCAGCTTCCTTGGCGTGATGATGTTCGGCTGGGGCCGGGTCTCGCCGCGCCTGCATTTCCTGTCCACCTGCATGGTGGCGCTGGGCACGCTGTTCTCCACGTTCTGGATCCTGTCGTCCAACAGCTGGCTGCACACGCCGGCCGGCTACGAGATGGTCAACGGCATCGTGCATCCGGTGGACTGGTGGCAGGTGGTGTTCAACCCCTCGTTCCCGTACCGCCTGGCCCACATGGCGCTGGGCTCGTTCATCACCACCTGTTTCGTGATCGGTGGCGTGGGTGCGTGGTACCTGCGCAAGGGAACGCACGTGGAAGCGGGCCGACGCATGCTGATCGCAGCGGTGGCGTTCGCGGCATTGACCGTGCCGGTACAGATCTTCGTCGGCGACATGCATGGCCTGAACACGCTCAAGCATCAGCCGATGAAGATCGCGGCGATGGAAGCGCACTGGCATGAAACCCAGGAAGGCGAGGGCGTGCCGCTGGTGGTGTTCGCGCTGCCGAACGAGAAGGAAGAGCGCAACGACTTCGAAGTCGCCATCCCGAAGCTGGGCAGCGTGATCCTCACCCACAGCCTGGACGGCACCTTCGATCCGCTCACCTCGGTGCCGGCCAGCGAGCGGCCGCCGGTGACGCCGGTGTTCTTCGCCTTCCGCATCATGGTTGGGCTGGGCACGCTGATGCTGCTGCTGGCCTGGGTGTCGGCTTTCCAGCTGTGGCGCAGGAGGCTGCTGGATTCGCCGTGGCTGCTGCGCGGCTGGAACTGGATGCTGCCCAGCGGTTTCATCGCACTGCTGTCGGGTTGGTTCGTCACCGAGATGGGGCGCCAGCCGTGGGTGGTGTATGGCGTGCTGCGCACCGCTGATGCGGTCGGCCCGCAGAGTGCGTGGATGACGGCGTTGTCGCTGGGTGTCTATGTGGTTGGCTATGCCTTCGTGTTCGGCTGGGGCATCTGGTACCTGGTGAAGATCCTGCGCCACGGGCCGCAGCCGTATGCCGAGGGGCCGTCGCTGGACCATGGCAGCCATACCCCGGCACGTCCGTTGTCGGCCGCCGATGAACCGCTGGAGGAGCGCTGACATGGACCTGATGACCTGGCTGCCGGTGGCGTGGTTCGCGGTGATCGGCTTCGGCGTGCTGATGTACGTGGTGCTGGACGGCTTCGTGCTCGGCATCGGCATCCTTGCCCCGTTCGCCGAGGACGAGGAACAACTGGACCTGATGATGAACACCGCCGCGCCGATCTGGGACGGCAACGAGACCTGGCTGGTGCTCGGTGGCGCTGGCCTGCTGGCGGCCTTCCCCAAGGCCTATGCGGTGCTGCTGTCGGCGCTGTACCTGCCGGTGCTGCTGCTGGTGGTGGCGCTGGTGTTCCGCGGCGTGGCCTTCGAGTTCCGCTTCAAGGCGCATCGATCGCGCCGGTTGTGGAGCGTGGCGTTCGGCCTCGGTTCGCTGCTGGCCACGTTTGCCCAGGGCGTGATCCTCGGCACCCTGGTGCAGGGCATCCCGCTGGTGGACGGTGTCTATCAGGGCGGGCCGTTTGCCTGGTTCAGCCCGTTCGCGATGCTGACCGGTGCCGCGCTGGTGGCCGGCTATGCGCTGCTGGGCAGCACTTGGCTGATCCTGAAGACCGAGGGGCGCGTGCAGGCGCTGGCGCGGCAGATGACCCGGCCACTGGTGGTGGCGGTGATCGCGGCGATGGGCCTGGTCAGCAGTTGGCTGCCGTTCCTCGATTCGCGGTTGATGGATCGCTGGTTCAGCGACGGCAACTTCTGGTGGCTGTCGCCGGTGCCGCTGCTGACCCTGGCGGTAGCCGCCGCGCTGTGGCGCAGTGCCACCCACCCGCGCCGTGACCTGCCGCCGTTCCTGCTCAGCCTGGCCCTGTTCGTGCTCGGCTTCCTCGGCCTGGTGCTGGGCATGTGGCCTTATCTGCTGCCACCGTCGATGACCCTGTGGCAGGCCGCCGCGCCGGCGTCGTCGCTGGGCTTCACGCTGGTCGGGCTGGTCATATTGCTGCCGGTCATCCTCGGCTATACGGCGTGGTCCTACCGGGTATTCCGCGGCAAGGTGCACGCCGACACCGGTTACCACTGATCGATTGAAGACGGGGCCTGCCGGTGCTGGGCCCCGTGTTGGGAAATGTGAAACCTGCACACCCTGCGCGGGACGTGCTAGCGTGCGCTCCTTTCCGGCGGCCAGGGGGGCAGCCGGCGACGTCCTGGACGGACGCACGGCTGCAGGAACGGGGGGCCGCCGCGCGTCGCCGTAATGGCTCGTGCCTATCGTTCTCCCGTTGAAGCACCATCGCTAAATGATCGAATTCTCCATCGTCGACTGGGCCGCCTGGGCGCCCGGCCTGAGTGAGCGTAGCCAGTGGCTGGGCTGGGCCGATGCGCCGTACCTGCCGCATGGCGCGGACACGCCGGCGCTGGCCGAAGTGCCGGCGATGCAGCGCCGCCGCATCGAGCGGCTGGGCCGGATGGCGATCCAGGCCGCGTGCTGGTGCGAGGACGGGCAGGGCGCCGACAGTGACGTGCCGCTGGTGTTCGCCAGCCGCCACGGCGACGTGGCCCGTTCGATGGACCTGCTGGGCGCGCTGGTCGGCGACCAGCCGTTGTCGCCGACCGGATTCGGCCTGTCCGTGCACAACGCGATTGCCGCGCTGTATTCCATCGCCCGCGGCCACCGCGGCAACTACCTGGCGCTGGCGGCGGGCCAGGCCACGGTGGAGACGGCCTGCCTGGAGGCCGTCGGCCTGCTGGCCGACGGTGCCCGCGAGGTGCGGGTGGTGGTCTATGAGTCGCCACTTCCGGAAATTTACGCGACGTTCGCCGACGAACCCGACCCGTTCTTTGCCTGGTGCTGGCGCCTGACCGCCCCGGCAGAGGGCCGACCGACGCTGTCGCTGCAGTGGCAGCCGGCCGACGCCCAGGCCAGCACTGCGCCCGGCCTGCTGCCGCATGCGCTGGACCTGCACCGGTTCCTGTTGTCCGGCGCGCCGGCGCTGGAACACGTGGCCCACGGCCAGCGCTGGCGCTGGAGCCGCCGTGGCTGAGCTGCTGCGCCGCCTCGACCATGCCTGGCGGGTGTTTGGCACCGGCCTGAGCTTTGTCGCATTTGGCCTGGGCGGCCTGCTGCTGGGCGTGCTGGTGATGCCGGTGCTGTTGCTGATGCGCGACCCGGTGGTCCGCCGCCGCCGGGCCCGGCGCGTGGTCCAGGCCGCCTTCGCCAGCCATCTGCGGCTGATGCGCGGGCTGGGGGTGATGACCTACGAGATCGAGGGCGGCGAACGCCTGCAGCGCGACGGCCTGCTGGTACTGGCCAATCACCCGACCCTGATCGACGTGGTCTGCCTGATCTCGCTGCTGCCCAACGCCGACTGCGTGGTCAAGCGGGCCGTGGCCTGCAACCCGTTCATGCGCGGTCCGGTACGGGCCGCCGGCTACATCTCCAATGACGATGGCGCCGGCCTGGTCGATGACTGCGTGGCCGCGGTGCATGCCGGCGGCACCCTGGTGATCTTCCCGGAGGGCACCCGCAGCGTGCCCGGGCAGCCGCCGCGGCTGCAGCGTGGGGCCGCCAACATCGCCGTACGGGGCCGCCTGGACGTCACCCCGGTGCGGATCACCTGCAGCCCGCCAACGCTGACCAAGGGGCAGAAGTGGTATCGTGTCCCCTCACGTCGCTTTCACGTTCGGCTGCAGATCGGCGAAGATATCCCGATCGCGCCATTTCTGGCCGAAGACGACTCGCCAAGGGGGGATGCCTTGGCAGCCCGTCGCGTCACCGAGCACCTTTCTCGTTATTTCGACCTGTCTGGAGATCCGAACCGTGCAAGCACTTGAGCACGAGATCAAGGAATTGATCATTTCCTCCCTTTCGCTGGAGGACATCACGCCGGAGGACATCGATCCGACCGCCCCACTGTTCGTCGAGGGCCTCGGCCTGGATTCGATCGACGCGCTGGAGCTGGGCCTGGCGCTGCAGAAGAAGTACGGTGTGAGCCTCTCGGCCGATTCGGAAGAAACCCGTCGCCATTTCTCCAGCGTGCGCGCGCTCGGCGAGTTTGTTGCCGCCCGCCAGTCGTAACGGTGCCAGGACCTGCCATGACCAAGAATGAACTGTTCGAACGCATCGTCAGCATCCTGACCGACAGCTTCGAGATCGAAACCGCCCGGATCACCCCCGAGGCCCGCCTGTACGACGACCTGGACATCGACAGCATCGACGCGGTCGACCTGATCGTTCAGCTGAAGCCGCTGCTCGGCCGCAACCTGCAGCCGGAAGCGTTCAAGGCCGTGCGTACCGTGCAGGACATCGTCGATGTGGTGCACAGGCTGCTGCCGGACCAGGCAGCCGCCTGACCGCAGCGCCGGCGGCTCCACCATGGCACGCGCACGCACGGTCGTGGTGGCTGCGATCTCGCTGGCCTACCCGGTGCTGGTGTACCTGGCGATGGGCCGCTTCGAGCCACGCTGGTTGTCGCTGCTGCTGTTCACCCTGGCCCTGCTGCGCGCGCTGAGTACGCGTCAGCCGCTGTGGTGGGCCGCGGCCGCCGGCACCGGCCTGCTGGCGGTGCTGGCCACTGTGCTCAACCAGGCCCTGCCGCTGAAGCTGTACCCGGCGCTGGTCAACGCAGTGATGCTGGCGGTATTCGGCACCAGCCTGCGTTTCGGCCCGCCGCTGGTGGAACGCCTGGCACGGCTGCAGGAACCGGACCTGCCCCCGTTCGCGGTGGCCTATACCCGCCGCGTCACCCAGGTGTGGTGCGGCTTCTTCGTTCTCAACGGCAGCCTGGCCCTGCTGACCGCGCTGTACGCGTCGGACCGGGTCTGGATGCTCTACAACGGATTGTTGGCGTACGTGATGATGGGCGTGTTGTTCGCAGGTGAGTGGCTGGTGCGGCGGCGGGTGAAGGCGGCGCACGCGCATGGCTGAGTGGATTGCCCTGGACCGGCTGCTGCTGGAGGCGCGGCGGCATCGAAGCGTTGGCGTCTGCGATGGCGAGGTGATCGACCACGCCCGCTTCCGCCAGCGCGTACTGGCCTGGCGCGCCGCGTTTGCGGCGGCCGAAGGCCGTGACTGGGCCCTGTATTTCGATGATGCGGTGGCCTTTGCCGCTGCGTTGTTCGGTGCCTGGCATGCCGGCAAGCGGGTGTTCCTGGCTGCCGACAATCTGCCGGCCACGCTGCAGGCGCTGCAGCCGCAGGTGAGTGGTTTCGCAGGCGACGTGTCCGCCGATTATCGTCCGCTGGCGGCGCTGGACGCCGCACCGGACGAGGGTCTTCAGGCGCTGGACGAGCGCGCCTGCGAGCTGTGCGTGTTCACCTCCGGCAGCACCGGACAGCCCAGTGCGATCAACAAGCGCATGGACCAGCTGACGCGCGAGGTGGACGCACTGCAGGCTGCGTTCGGCACGCAGCTGGAAGGCGTGCAGGTGCATGGCACGGTGTCGCACCAGCACATCTATGGCCTGCTGTTCCGCGTGCTGTGGCCGCTGGCTGCCGGCCGCCTGATCCATCCACGCCGGTTCTTCCACGAAGATCTGGTGGGTGCGCTGGCCGGTACCGATACGGTGCTGGTCGCGACCCCGGCCCACCTCAAGCGCCTGCCCGGGCAGCTCGACTGGGCCAGCCTGCATGGCCGCCTGCGCGCGGTATTCTCCTCTGGCGGCCCGCTGCCGGAAGAAGCCGCACGCCAGGTGCGGCAGTGGCTCGGCGTGGCACCGACCGAGGTCTATGGCAGCAGCGAGACCGGCGGCATCGCCTGGCGCCGCTGGGACACCGACCTGCCGCCGTGGCAGCCGCTGCCCGGCGTGCAGTGGCGCATCGAGGAGGGCTGCCTGGCGGTGGCCTCCGCACATCTGGAAACCCCGGATTGGTGGCGTACCCAGGACCGCGTTGAAGCGTTGGCCGATGGCCGCTTCCGCCTGCTGGGCCGCGCCGACCGCATCGTCAAGATTGAAGAGCGCCGCGTTTCGCTGGATGCACTGGAACGTGCGTTGCGCGAAGACGCCGAAGTGGATGACGTGCGCGTGCTGGTGCTGCCCGGGCAGCGCGAGCAGCTGGCCGCGGTGGTGGTACCGGCCGACCCGACGCTGCTGGAGGGCGGTGAGGCCGCGCGCCGCGCGCTGGGCCAGCGTCTTGGCACACGCCTGGCACAGGCTCATGACGCGGTCACCCGGCCGCGCCGCTGGCGGCTGGTGCCGGCGCTGCCGATCAACGCACAGGGCAAAGTCACCCAGGCGGCACTGGCAGCGCTGTTCCAGCCGCTGATGCCGGTGCCGGTCTGGGATCACCGCGATGCGGCCAGCGCCACGCTGCGGATGACCCTGGACCCGGCGCTGCGGCCGTTCCAGGGCCACTTCCCGCAGGCGGCGATCCTGCCCGGCGTGGCGCAGCTGGACTGGGCGGTGCGGTTTGGCCGCCAGGTGTTCGCCATGCCGGCAGTGTTCCTGCGCATGGATGCGGTGAAGTTCCAGCACGTGGCCCGCCCGGGCGATGAGCTGACCCTGCAGCTGGACTGGGATGCCGCACGCAACGTGCTGGCCTTCCGTTACACCTCCAGCCACGGCGTGCATGCCAGCGGCAAAGTGGTCTTCGCCGATGCGGACTGATCCGGCCGTTGCCGGTGCCGCGTTCGCGCCACTGGTGGTGATTCCCGTCTACGACCACGAGCACGCCATCGCGGCGGTGGTCGACGGCGTGCAGGCCGCCGGCCTGCCGTGCCTGCTGGTCGACGATGGCTCGCATGAGGCGTGCGCGGCAGCATTGCGTTCGCTGGCACAGCGCCAGGGCGTCGACCTGCTGCGCCTGGACGTCAACCAGGGCAAGGGCGGGGCGATGCTGGCCGGTTTCGCCGAAGCCGGCGCGCGTGGCTACAGCCACGTGCTGCAGATCGATGCCGACGGCCAGCACGATACCCGTGATCTGCCACGCTTCATCGAAGCGGCGAGCGCCCATCCCGAGGCGGTGATCTGCGGCATTCCGGCCTACGACGCCAGCGTTCCCAAGGCGCGCCTGTATGGCCGCTACGCGACCCACATCTGGGTCTGGATCAACACACTGTCGCTGCACCTGCGCGACACCATGTGCGGCTTCCGCGTGTATCCACTGCCGCCAGTGCTGCGCCTGGTCGGCGAAGAAACCATCGGCCGGCGCATGGATTTCGATACCGAAGTGATGGTGCGCCTGTACTGGCGGCACCTGCCGGTCGAGCACCTGGCCACGCACGTGACCTATCCATCCGATGGCGTCTCGCACTTCGATGTGTGGCGCGACAACGTGCGCATCAGCCGCATGCACACCCGCTTGTTCTTCGGCATGCTCTGGCGCGCACCGCGCCTGCTGTGGCGCCGCCTGCGGGGGCAGCGCTGAGATGGCGGCCGCGCAGGGGGCCCCGCACTGGGCCGACATCGGCGAATCCACCTCGGTGGCCGGCGTGCTGTTCCTGTGCTGGGTGCACCGCTGGTTCGGGCGCTGGCCGTTCCGCCTGTGCGTGTGGCCGGTGGTGGCCTGCCATTGGCTGGGCAACCGCGTCGGCCGCCAGGCCTCGATGCAGTACCTGCAGCGGCTGCAGGCGCACAGCGGCGTGCTCGGCCGCACGCCGACCCGGCGTGACAGCCTGCGCCACTTCTTCGCCTTCGCCGACACGATGCTGGACAAGATCCTCGGCCTGGGCGGGCGCTATCCGGCCGAACGCATCCATCTGCATCGCGACCTGGTGCTGGAGAAGATCGCGCGCCGCGAAGGCGGGCTGATCCTCACCGCGCACATCGGCTGCCTGGAACTGTGCCAGGTGCTGGCCGAACAGGTGCCGGGTTTCCGCATCACCGTGCTGGTGCACACCGCGCATGCGCAGCGCTTCAACCGCCTGCTGCAGCGGCTGGACCCGCTGGCGGCGGTGGAGCTGGTGCAGGTAACCGAAATGGGCCCGGCCACGGCAATGATGCTGGCCGAGCGCGTGGCGGCGGGTGGCTTCGTCGCCATCGTCGGCGACCGCACGCCGGTGCAGGGCGGCCGCAGCGTCACCGCCGATTTCCTTGGCCACCGCGCGCCGTTCCCGATCGGTGCCTACGTGCTCGCCGCCGCGCTGGGCTGCCCGGTCTACACCATGGCCTGCCTGCACCAGGGCGAGGGCTACCGCGTGGCATTCGAACAGTTCGCCGAACGCATCGTGCTGCCGCGCGGCTCACGCGATGCGGCGCTGGCCGAACAGGCACAGCGCTTCGCGCGCTGGCTGGAACTCCAGGTCATCCAGTCCCCGTTGGACTGGTTCAATTTCTTCCCCTTCTGGGATCAGGCTCCGCATGACGACTGACGCCGTACCCGTGTGCCGCTTTGGCGATGCACCGTTGACCATCGAAGACGTGGTTGCCCTGGCCCAGCGCCAGTGCGAGGCCGCACTGAGCGACGCGCCTGCGTTCCGCGCGCATATCCAGCGCGGTGCCGACTTCCTCGACCGCCTGCTGCGCGAGGACGGCGTGATCTACGGCGTGACCACCGGCTACGGCGACTCGTGCACGGTGAACATCCCGCCGGCGCTGGTGGCTGAGCTGCCGCACCACCTGTACACCTACCACGGCTGTGGCCTGGGCCGTTACCTGGACCCGGTCGAGACCCGCGCGGTGCTGGCTGCGCGCCTGGCGTCGCTGGTGCGTGGCATGTCCGGTGTCAGTGTGCCGCTGCTGGAAGGCCTGGCCACACTGCTGCAGCACGACGTGCTGCCGATGATTCCGGCCGAGGGCTCGGTGGGTGCCAGTGGTGACCTGACCCCGCTGTCGTACGTGGCCGCGGTGCTGTGCGGCGAGCGCGAGGTGCTGCACGACGGCCGCGTGCAGCCGGCGGCGGATGTGCTGGCGAAGATCGGCATGACCCCGCTGAAGCTGCGACCGAAGGAAGGCCTGGCGATCATGAACGGCACCGCAGTGATGACCGGCCTGGCCTGCCTGGCCTGGCAGCGCGCCGATTACCTGGCGCGCATGGCCACGCGGCTGACCGCGTTCAACGTGCTGGCCAGCGACGGCAACGCGCATCACTTCGACGAAACCCTGTTCGCCGCCAAGCCGCACCCGGGCCAGGGCCGCATCGCCGCGCGCCTGCGCAGCGACCTGCACAGCGAGCGTCCGCCGCGCAATGAACAGCGCCTGCAGGACCGCTATTCGCTGCGCTGCGCACCGCACGTGATCGGCGTGCTGGAAGACAGCCTGCCGTTCCTGCGCCAGCTGATCGAAACCGAGCTGAACAGCGCCAACGACAACCCGCTGATCGATGCCGACGGCGAGCGTATCCTGCACGGCGGCCACTTCTACGGCGGCCACATCGCGCTGGCGATGGACACCCTGAAGAACACCGTGGCCAACGTCGCCGATCTGCTCGACCGGCAGCTGGCGCTGGTGGTCGATGCCCGCTACAACCACGGCCTGCCGGCCAACCTGTCGGCGGCTACCGGCCCGCGCGCAGCCATCAACCATGGCCTGAAGGCGCTGCAGATCAGCGTTTCGGCCTGGACCGCCGAAGCGCTGAAGCAGACCATGCCGGCCAGCGTGTTCTCGCGCTCCACCGAATGCCACAACCAGGACAAGGTCAGCATGGGCACCATTGCCGCGCGCGATTGCCTGCGCGTGATCGAGCTGACGGAACAGGTGGTGGCCGCGATGCTGATCGCTGCCCGCCAGGGCCTGGCGCTGCGCGAACGGGTTGGCCTGAACGCGCAGCTGCATGGCAGTCTGGCCGACATGTACGCCGACCTGGGGCAGCGCATCGCCCTGGTTGAAGAAGACCGCGCGCTGGATCGCGAACTGCGGGAACTGCTGGTGGAGATCCGCGCGCAACGTTGGGAGCTGTATGCCGGTGAATGAAGCAATCGAACGGGCCGGCGAGATTTCGCTGACCCCGGCCTTCCATGACTGCGATCCGATGAACGTGGTCTGGCATGGCAACTACTTCAAGTACTTCGAGATCGCGCGCTGCGCGCTGCTCGGGCGCTACGACTACGACTACCCGCAGATGCTCGAATCGGGCTACCTGTGGCCGGTGGTCGATGCGCGGGTGAAATATGTGCGCCCGCTGCTGTTCAACCAGGCCTTGCGCGTGATCGCGCGCATCGTGGAATGGGAGAACCGGCTGAAGATCGAGTACGAGATTCTCGATGCGCAGAGCGGCCAGGTGCTGACCCGCGCGATGACCATCCAGGTTGCGGTGGACGCTGCCAGCAAGGAAATGCTGTACCAGTGCCCGCCGGTGCTGTGGGAACGCCTGGGAGTGCCTGCGCCATGAACCGAGCGAACCGTTTCGCCCGTGCGCTGCTGTGCGCGCTGCTGCTGGCCGCACCGCTGGTGCAGGCGGCCGACCCCGCCATCGATGCGATCACCCAGGCGGTGGCCCGGCCGGACGTGCTGCGTGGCCAGTTCAGCCAGGAAAAGCAGGTCAGCGGCTTCAAGAACCCACTGCGTTCTCAGGGCCGCTTCGTGGTCGCGCGCCAGCACGGCGTGATCTGGTCCACGCTCAAGCCGTTCCCCTCCGAGGTGGTGGTCACCGCCGACCGCATCCTCAGCCGCCAGCGCGATGGCAGCACCCGCGTCGAACTCGATGCACGGCAGCAGCCGGCGATGCGTTCGGTGAACGCGATCATGTTCGCGCTGATGAGTGGCGACGTGCAGGCGCTGTCCAGCCAGTTCAACGTGGCGGCCAGCCGTGAAGGACAAGGCTGGCGGCTGCGCCTGACGCCGAAGTCGGCGATGCTGGCCAAGGCTTTCGAATCGCTGACCCTGCAGGGCGACCGCTATGTGCGCCAGGTCGAGATCGTGGAGGCCAACAAGGACCGCACGCAGATCCAGTTCAGCGCGTTGAGCGAGACGCCGGCCACGCTCAATGCCGACGAGGCCCGCCGCTTTGAGTGAGGCCGCGGCATCGAACGCACCGGACCGGTTGCGGCGCTGGTGGCACTGGCTGGGCATCGCCTGGCTGCTGGTGCTGCTGGTACTGGGCGCGCAGCAGTGGCACTTGTGGAGCCAGCAATCGCGGATCGACACCGACATCCTCGCCCTGCTGCCGCAGGATGCACACGACCGTCTGTTGAGCGATGTCACCCGGCGCATTGCCGATGGCAGTTCGCGGCAGGTGGTGGTGCTGCTGGGCAGCAAGGACGGCGCTGCCGCCAAGCGTGCGCAGGCCGCGTTTGCTGCAGCCATGGCCAAGGACGCCGATCACGCCCTGCTGGTACCCAGCGGCTCGATCGAAGGCTGGTTCGATGAGGCGCGCGCGTTCTACGCGCCGTACCGTGACCGCCTGCTGACCCCGGCCCAGCGCGAGCAGCTGCAGGGCAGCGAGCCGGGCGCGCTGGCCGAACAGGCGTTGGCCGCGCTGTACGGCCCGATGGGCGCGCCGCGCCTGACCGACTGGCGGCAGGACCCGTTGTCGCTGTGGCCGCAATGGTGGCAGCAGCAGGCGCAGGGGTCGGGGCTGCGGTTGGGCGATGACGGCCTGCTTGAAGCCGAGGGCAGGCACTGGGCCGTGCTGCAGTTCGATACGCCCGGCTCGGCGTTCCAGCTGGACGGCGAACGCCATCTCGATGGCCTGCTGGAACGTGCCGGGCAGGCAGCAAAAGCGGCCGCTCCGGATCTGGAGATCCTGCATGCCGGCGTGCCACTGCACGCCGAAGCGGCCGCGGTGCAGGCCAACCAGGAGATCAACACCATCGGTTGGGGGTCGCTGGCGGCGGTGCTGCTGCTGGTGTGGCTGGCATTCCGCTCGCTGCGGCCGATCCTGCTGGTCGCCGCCTCACTGCTGATCGGCTGTGGCGTGGCGCTGGCAGTGACCGTGCTGGTCTTCGGCAAGGTGCACGTGCTGACCCTGGTGTTCGGCGCATCGCTGGTGGGCGTGGCCGAGGATTACGGCATCCACTGGTTTGCCTCGCGCCAGGCCGAGCCGGCCGATCGTCGCTGGAAACTGCTGCGGCATCTGCTGCCTGGCCTGTGGCTGGCCCTGCTGACCAGTGCGCTGGCCTATCTGGCATTGGGCCTGGCCCCGTTCCCGGGCCTGCGCCAGATGGCGCTGTTCTCGGTGGTCGGCCTGGCTGCCGCCTTCCTCACGGTGATCTTCTGGTTCCCGTGGCTGGATGGTGGCGAGATCCGCCAGACCCGCTTCTCGCAGTGGCTGGGCAACACGCTGGAGCGTTTCCCGCGCCTGCATGGCCGCCGCGCGGTGACGATGTTCGTGGTGATCACGCTGGCACTGTCTGCCATCGGCATCGCGCGCCTGCAGAGCAACGACGACCTGCGCAGCCTGCAGTCGTCGCCGCCGGCATTGATGGCGCAGCAGATCCGCCTGAGCCAGTTGCTGGGCATGCCCAGCCCGGCGCAGTTCTATCTGGTGCAGGGTGCCGATGCCGCGCAGCTGCTGCAGCGCGAAGAAGCGCTGACCGAACGCCTGCGTGTATTGGCCAACGACAAGCGCATTGGTGGCTATCGCGCGATCAGCGATTGGCTGCCGTCGCCGTCGCGCCAGCAGGCCGATGCCGCGCTGACCGCGAGGGTGGAACCCGGCGTGCTGTCGGCCGTGTCCGAGGCCGTGGGCGAGCCGCTGCAGCGACCGCAGTTCGCGGCCGCACCACTCAGCGCCGAAGCCTTCCTTGCCTCGCCGGCGTCGCAGCCGTTCCGCCACCTGTGGGTGGGCGGGGTCGGTGGGCAGATGATCAGCGTGGTGATGGTCGATGACCTGTCGCGCGCCGATGCGCTGGCCACCCTGCAGGGCGCGGCCGAAGGCCTGCCCGGCGTGCGCTGGGTGGACCGCACCGCCGACTTCTCCACGCTGCTGGGCCACTACCGCAAGCTGATGGGTGGGCTGCTGCTGGTCGGCATCGCGCTGGTGTTCGGCGCGCTGTGGCTGCGCTACCGCCGCCAGGCCTGGCGCGTGTTCGCGCCGACCCTGATTGCCGGTGCCTTGACCCTGGGCCTGCTGGGTCTGTTCGGCCAGCCGCTGCAGCTGTTCAACGTGCTGGCACTGATGCTGCTGCTGGGCATGGGCATCGACTACGGCATCTTCCTGATCGAGCACCGTGGCGATGCCAGCGCCTGGCTGGCAGTGTGCGTGGGCGCGGCCAGCACCTGGCTGTCGTTCGGCCTGCTGGGCCTGTCGCAGACCCCGGCGCTGCGCGCGTTCGGCCTGACGCTGCTGTTCGGCATCGGCCTGGTCTGGTTGATCTCGCCGCTGTTCCGGCCGCCGCCACATGACCTGCCGCCAGCTTGAACCTGTCTTCCGACTTCCTTCTTTCCACCTGATCGAGCAACAAGGACGCACCGATGAATACTGCTGTGGATGCTGTCGAACGTACTGAAATCCTGATCATCGGTGCGGGCCCGGCCGGCTCGGTGGCCGCGGCGATGCTGCGCCAGCAGGGCCGCCAGGTGTTGATGCTGGAGCGCCAGCAGTTCCCGCGCTTCTCCATCGGTGAAAGCCTGCTGCCGCAGAGCATGGAGTACATCGAAGCGGCTGGCCTGCTGCAGGACGTGGTCGAAGCGGGCTTCCAGCACAAGAACGGCGCCGCGTTCGTGCATGGCGAGGCGCGCACCGCGTTCGACTTCAGGAAGAAGTTCTCGCCAGGCTGGGGCACCACCTACCAGGTGCAGCGCGCCGACTTCGACAACGTGCTGGCACGCGGCGCCGAGCGCATGGGCACCACGCTGCGCTTCGGCGATGAAGTGCTTGCGGTCGAGCCGGGCGAGCAGCCGGCGGTGACCGTGCGTCGTCCGGACGGCAGCGAGTACCGCATCGAGGCCGATTTCATCCTCGATGCATCCGGCTTCGCGCGCTTGCTGCCACGCCTGCTGCAGCTGGAATCGCCGTCCAACTTCCCGGTGCGCGGCGCGATCTTCTGCCACGTGCGCGACAACATTCCGGCCGAAGCGGACTTCGATCGCAACAAGATCCTGATCACCACCCATCCCGAGCACATCGACGTCTGGTACTGGACGATCCCGTTCTCCAACGGCTGCTGCTCGCTGGGCGTGGTCGCCGAGCCATCGTTCTTCGAACGCTACGAAGGCGACGACCTGCAGAAGCTGCAGGCCATCGTCGGCGAGGACCCCAACCTGACCCGGCTGCTGGCCAACGCCGAATGGGCGGTGCTGCCGGTGCGCCGCATCACGGGTTACTCGGCCAATGTCAGCTCGTTGTGGGGCCCGGGCTACGCCCTGCTGGGCAATGCCGGCGAGTTCCTCGACCCGGTGTTCTCCTCCGGCGTCACCATCGCCTTCAAGTCCGCGCAGCTGGCCAGCGAATGCCTGGCGCGCCGCTATGCCGGCGAAACCGTCGACTGGGAAGCTGAATTCTCGATCCCGCTGCGTGCCGGCGTGAAGACCTTCCGCCGCTTCGTTGAAAGCTGGTACGAGGGCGGCTTCCAGAAGATCATCTACCACCCGCAGCAGCAGCCCGAAGTACGCGACATGATCAGTTCCATCCTGGCCGGCTACGCCTGGGACACCAACAACCCGTATGTGGCCGACGAAAGCGGCCGCCGCATGCGCGTGCTGGAGCAGCTGTGCAGCGCCTGATCGCCCGTACCGCGGCCGTGCTGCTGTGCCTGCTGCTGGCCGCCTGTGCCGGCCGCATGCCCAAGCCATTGGTGGAACTGCCGCCGCTGCGCCTGTCGCCGGCCAGCCTGCCGGCGCCGCTGGCATTGCAGCAGCAGCTGCATTTCCGTTTCGGTACGCATGAGCGCGACCTGGATGCTCTGCTGGAAGCCGATGCGCAGCAGGTGCAGCTGGCGGTGCAGGCGATGGGCCAGACCGGCGTGCGCCTGCAGTGGGACGGCCAGCAGCTGACCCAGCAGCGCGCACCGTGGCTGCCGCCGCAGGTGCGTGCCGAGCGCGTGCTGGATGACCTGCAGTTCGCGCTGTGGCCGACCGCGGCCATTGCCGCCGCGTTGCCGGCAGGTTGGCAGGTCAGCGATGACGGCCGGCAGCGCAGCCTGTCGCGCGACGGCACGGTGTGGCTGCAGCTGCAGCGCCTGGACGATGGCAGCGTGCAGCTGGACAACCGCGCCGAAGGCTATGCGCTGCGCATCGAATCGATCGACATGGCCGGGCAGGACCGATGAGTGCACCGATCTACCTGAACGACCTGGGCGTGGTCTGCGCGCTCGGCGATGGCCGCGCCGCGGTCGCGTCGGCGATGTTCGCCGATGTGCCGGGCGGGCTCAGCGACAACGACAGCCTGCTGCCGGGGCGCACCCTGGCGCTGGGAGAGGTGCGCACGCCGCTGCCGGCGCTGGAGGACCTGCCGGTGGCCCTGCGCGGGCGCAACAACGCCCTGCTGGACGTGGCACTGGCGCAGATCGCACCAGCGGTGGCCGCCGCGATCGCCCGCCATGGTGCCGAGCGTGTGGCGGTGGTGCTGGGCACCAGCACCTCGGGCATTGGTGAATCCGAGCAGGCCCTGCGCACCCACGCCGAACAGGGCCAGTGGCCGCAGGGCTTCGATTACGCCCAGCAGGAAATGGGCACCGCCGCGCAGTTCGTGCGCCAGCGCAGTGGTGCACAGGGGCCGGCATGGACCCTGTCCACCGCCTGCTCGTCCAGCGCCAAGGCGCTGATGTCGGCCGCGCGCATGCTGCGCGCCGGCATCGTCGATGCGGTGATTGCCGGCGGTGCCGATTCGCTGTGCCGCTTCACCGTGGCCGGCTTCAGCGCGTTGGAATCGGTGTCGGCCCTGCGCTGCAATCCGTTCTCGCAGCACCGCTCCGGCATCAACATCGGCGAGGGCGCCGCGCTGTTCCTGCTTACCCGCGAGCCGGGTCCGGTGTGCCTGGCCGGGTGGGGCGAATCGGCCGATGCCCATCACATGTCCGCCCCCGATCCGCAGGGGATGGGGGCCATCGACGCCCTGCAGCAGGCGCTGCTGCGCGCCGGCTGGGGCGCCGACGAAGTGGATTACGTGAACCTGCATGGCACCGCCACCGGGCACAACGATGCGATGGAAAGCCTGGCGGTCTCGCAGGTGCTGGGCAATGGCGTGCCGGCCAGTTCGACCAAGCCGCTGACCGGCCATACGCTGGGTGCCTCGGGCGCGATCGAGGCGGCGCTGTGCTGGATCCTGCTGGCCGAGAACCCGCAGCAGCAGCTGCCACCGCACTGGTGGGACGGCGTGCCCGACCCCGCACTGCCGGTGCTGCCGCTGGTCGCGCCGGGCTCCCGCCTGGCGCAGGCGCCGCGGCGGGTGCTGAGCAATTCGTTCGCCTTCGGCGGCAGCAATGCCGTGCTGGCACTGGAGCGTCGATGAACACGCTGTACGCGATCGAGGACGTGGTGCCGCACCGCCAGGACATGTGCCTGCTGGAGCGCATCACGCAGTGGGACCAGGACACCCTCGAGGCTGAACTGGTGGTGCCCGAATCCGGCCTGTTCGTGGAGAACGGCGAAGTGCCGGCGTGGGTCGGCATCGAATACATGGCGCAGGCCATCGCGGCCTGGGCCGGCTGCCGTGCGCGTGCGGCCGGCAAGCCGCCGCAGCTGGGCTTCCTGCTCGGCAGCCGCCGCTACAGCAGCGCGCGCAGCAGCTTCCCCAGCGGATCGCGGCTGCGCGTACAGGCGCGCTGCGAGCTGTTGGGTGACAATGGATTGGGGATGTTCGCCTGCCGCATCCTGGCGGGCGAGGACGAATGGGCGACAGCCAACGTGTCGGTGTTCGAACCGGCCGACGCGATGGCCTATCTGGAGAGTGGACAGGCATGACAGGGAATCGAAGCGTGCTGGTGACCGGCGCCAGCCGGGGCATCGGCCGGGCCATCGCGCTGCGCATCGCGCGCGATGGCTTCGACGTGGTGGTGCATTGCCGCAGCCGCCTGGAAGAGGCACAGGCCGTGATGGCCGAGATCCAGGCCTTGGGCCAGCAGGCCCGCGTGCTGGCGTTCGACGTAGCCGACCGCGAGGCCGCACGCGCCGCGCTGGAGGCCGATGTCGAAGCGCACGGCGCGTACTACGGCGTGGTCTGCAATGCCGGCATCGCCCGTGATGGCGCCTTCCCGGCGCTGTCGGCGGAGGATTGGGACCAGGTCATCCACACCAACCTGGATGGCTTCTACAACGTGCTGCATCCGCTGATCATGCCGATGGTGCGGCGGCGCAAGCCGGGCCGCATCGTCACCCTGTCGTCGGTGTCCGGGCTGGCCGGCAACCGCGGCCAGGTCAATTACAGTGCCGCCAAGGCCGGCATCATCGGTGCCACCAAGGCGCTGGCGCTGGAACTGGCCAGCCGCCAGATCACCGTCAACTGCGTGGCCCCGGGCCTGATCGAGACCGAAATGCTCAACGATGAAGTGATCGAACACGCGCTCAAGCTGATTCCCGCCGGCCGCGTCGGTCGTCCCGACGAAGTGGCGGCCACGGTGGCGTTCCTGCTGTCCGAACCGGCTGGCTACATCACCCGCCAGGTGATCTCGGTGAACGGAGGCATGCTCTGATGGCTGCCGATCGTCGCGTGGTGGTCACCGGTGCGGCCGCCATCAGTCCGCTCGGCCACGACTGGCCGACCATCGAAGCGCACCTGCGCAGCTGCCGCAATGCCGTGCGCACGATGCCCGAATGGGATGTCTATGCCGGCCTGAACACCAAGCTGGCCGCGCCGGCGCAGGACTTCGAGCTGCCGCCGAACTACAACCGCAAGACCACCCGCTCGATGGGCAAGGTCGCGATCATGTCGGTGCGCGCCACCGAGGTGGCACTGCGCGAGGCTGGCCTGCACGAGCACCCGGTGCTGCGCAGTGGCCGTACCGGCGTGGCCTACGGTTCGTCCTCGGGCAGCCACGAGGCCACCGGTGAATTCGGCCGCATGCTCAACGAGTTCACCACCGACGGCATCAGTGCCACCACCTACCTGAAGATGATGAGCCACACCGCGCCGGTCAACATCGGTGTGTTCTTTGGTTTGTCCGGGCGCGTCTACACCACCTCCAGTGCCTGCACCTCGGGCAGCCAGGGCGTGGGCGCGGCCTACGAAGCGATCCGCAGCGGCAAGCAGACGGTGATGGTGGCTGGCGGTGCCGAGCAGCTCGATGCCACTGCCGCGGCAGTGTTCGACACCCTGTTCGCCACCAGCGTGCGCAATGATGCGCCGCAGACCACGCCGCGCCCGTTCGATGCCGGCCGCGATGGCCTGGTGCTGGGCGAGGGTGCCTGTACGCTGATCCTGGAAGACCTGGAGCACGCGCAGGCACGTGGCGCCACCATCCTTGCCGAGGTGGTCGGCTACGGTACCAACAGCGATGGCCAGCACGTCACCCAGCCCAGTGCCGACACCATGGCCCAGGCCATGCGCCTGGCGCTTGAGGATGCCGGGCTGGACGCGGCGCAGATCGACTACGTCAACGCCCACGGCACCGCCACCGACCACGGTGACATCGCCGAGACCCAGGCCACCGCGCAGGTGTTCGGCAGCCGCATGCCGATCAGCTCGCTGAAGAGCTACGTCGGCCACATGCTGGGCGCCTGTGGTGCGTTCGAGGCCTGGATGAGCATCGAGATGATGCGCGCCGGCTGGTTCGCGCCCACCCTGAACCTGGCCGAGGTCGATCCACGCTGTGGCCAGCTCGACTTCATCACCGGCCAAGGTCGCGAATTGCAGGCCGAGTACGTGATGAGCAACAACTTCGCCTTCGGTGGCATCAACACCTCGCTGGTGTTCCGCCGCTGGCGCGAGTGATCCACCGCCCCACCGCCGCTGTTCCCGCAACCTACCCGCACCCTCGACAAGGAGATGTTCCGATGCGCCGCACCCTGATGATCGCCACGGCCACCGCACTGCTGGCCCTGGCCTCCACCGCTTCTGCCCGCGATACCCGCGTGGAGCAGTCCCTGCAGGAACTGGTCAGTTCGCAGGCTGCCAAGGACGCCGGCATCGACGGCAGCGTCCGCTTCTACCTGGCCGGCCAGCCGGTCAGCGTGCAGCAGCGCCTGGGCGAAGACGTGACCAACAAGAAGACCAACGCCGCCAACAAGAGCGATGCCGAGGCCTGCCGCTGGGTCGCGCTGTCGGCGCTGCGCGCGCTGCAGGACGGTGCCAAGTCGCGCGGCGCCAACGCCGTGGTCGACATCGTCAGCTACTACAAGAAGAACGAGTTCAAGAGCAGCACCAACTACGAATGCTATGCCGGTGCGATCCTCGCCGGTGTCGCGCTGAAGGGCACCTACGCCAAGGTCAAGTAAGCGCCCGTGTGGCGGCGGCGTTGGCTGAACGCCGCCGCCACATTGCTGAATCCTGCCGGGGAAACGCCGCCGATCACGCCGCCATCGTCGGCTGACGGCTTTCCCCGGTGTCGGCTTTCCGACACAATCATGGCTCTTCCCGGGTTATCGTCCCGCGGACATGCACGCCTACGTCTATAAAAGCCAACTCAAGCCGGACACCTACGTCTACGTTCCCCGTCGCGATGATTTCAGCGCGCTGCCTGCGCCGCTGCTCACCTCGCTGGGGACGCTCGCCTTCGTCCTGGACGTGGCCCTGGATGCCCAGCGCCGCCTGGCCCAGGCCGATCCGGAAAAGGTCCGCAGCGAAATGAGCGAGCGCGGGTTCTACCTGCAGGTGCCGCCATCGGTGGCCAGCCTGATGCCGCGCCACTATGACTGACACGTCCCGTCCGCGCGCCCTGTCGATCGCCTTCGCCGTAGGCGCCGTGCTGGCGCTTGGCGCCGCTGTGGGCGGCGTTCCAGGCGCCATCCTTGCGGCACTGGCGCAGCCGGCGTTCGCGCTGGGTGTGTCGTGGTGGCGTCGCAGCCGCGCGCTGCTGCCGCTGAAGATCGTCGCGCGCCAGGACCTGCCGGCGCTGCTGGCGTTGTGGACGGCAGCGCCGCTGTTGCTGGCGCTGCTGCTGGCCTGGCCGCTGGCGGCGCTGCGTGACAGCGGCAGCCTGGCCGCGGTGCTGGGCCTGAGCGTGCTGGTCAGTGCCGGCCTGCTGGCGGCCTGGCGCACCTGGCCGCTGTGGAACGATGTCGAACGCCTGGATGGCAATCTCGCCCAGCATTGGCAGGCGCTGGCCGGACGCGACCTGACCGCCTGGCGCGGTCTCGGTGTCGCCGCGCTGGTGATCGCGCTGGCCGCGCTGGTGGTGCTGCCGGCCTGGCCGGGCCTGTTGCCGGAAAGCGCACGCTGGCCCGCCGCACTGGCGGTCGTGCTGCTGTCGCCGGTGCTGCACCTGCTGCTGCAGCGGGTCGCGCCCGCGCCGCTGGTGTCGCTGCGCCCCAGCCCGTTCGCAGCGGCCAGCAGCGAACAGGAACCGATGTTCCCCGCTGCGGCCGAAACCGCGCCGCTGGAGGCGATGGCGCCGCAGGAGCTGACCCCGGCCCTGTATGAAGCCGCCCGCCATGGCCGCATCGACCGGGGCCTGCAGCTGCTGCAGGCCGGTGCCGATCCGTACGCGCTACCGGACCCGAACTGGCGCGACCAGCGCAGCCTGGCGGTGCTGGCGGCGGTGCTGCCCGACCTGCGCCTGCTGCGCGAACTGATCGCCCGCGGCGTCGATGTGAATGCGCCGCACCGGGGCATGACCCCGCTGCTGGCCGCCACCCGCGACAGCTGGCACGGCCGTCCCGAAGCGGTGATGACCCTGCTCGCCAACGGTGCCGATTCGCGTGCCATCGACAGCGATGGCAACACCCCGCTGCACCATGCCGCGCGCAGTTCCGACCCGGGCGTGGCCGCGCTGCTGCGCGATGCCGCCGCCGAAGTCGACGCGCTGAACAACGAGGGCTGGTCGCCGCTGGCCGTGGCCTGCCAGGTCGGCAACTGGCGCCTGGCCCGCTTCCTGCTCGAACGCGGTGCGCGCAGCGAACCGGCCGAGGGTACGCCGGTGCTGCTGGCCGCCGCCGCCACCGAAGACGACGATCCGGCCGGCGTGCAGCTGCTGCTCAAGCACAAGGCGCGGGCTGACGCGCGTGATCGCCAGCGCCGCAGCGCGCTGCATGAGGCCGCACTGGCTGGCCACGTCGAGATCATCGGCGTGCTGCTGGGTGCCGGTGCCAATCTGGAAGCGCGCGATGCGCTGGGCCGTACGCCGTGGCTGGAAGCGGCCCGTGCCGGTCGCGCTGCCGTGGTCGAGCATCTGCTGCCGCACAAGCCGGATCTGGTTGCGGTGGACGGCGAAGGCCGCAATGCGGTGCAGCTGGCGGCGATGGCCGAGGATGTCTCGCCATTGCTGATCAAGCGCCTGGTCGAGCTGGGCATCGCCGCCGATGCCACCGATCCGGTTGGCCGCCGTGCGGTGGACTACGCCGCCGAAGCCGGTCGCTGGGCGATTGTGGCCCTGCTGGACCCGTCCTATCCGTTGCCGGCCGCCGTCAGTGATGGCCTGGCCGAGCGCGGCGAAGCCGCCAGCGCCAGTGGCCTGCTGCCGGACCGCCCGCCGCTGACCCTGCTGCGCGAAGCGCTGGGCTTCGGCAACACCGATGGCATGGCCGCGCTGGCCAAGCTGTGCCAGCCGGAAGAACTGGGTGGCCTGCTGCTCGATCCGGAACTGGCACTGGAGCCGCGTGCGGTCGATTGGCTGCTGGGCCACGGCGCCGATCCCTACGTGCGTGACGCCTGCTCCGACACGCCGATGTTCGCGCTGCTGTCGCGCGGCATCGATGCGGTGCCGGCGCTGCAGGTCATGCTGCAGCGCGGCCTGTCGCCGGCCGGACGCGGTGGCCTGGCGCGCTTCCTTGCCGCCTGCGCACAGCACGATCAGGCCGCCCGCGGCCTGGAGCAGCTGGCGCTGGAACTGCTGGAACGTGGTGCCGATCCGTTCGCGGCCTCGCCGGCGGGTGACCCGCCGTTGTCGCTGGCAGTGCGCCTGGGCTGGCTGCGCCTGCAGCAGGCCCTGCTCAAGGCCGGTGTCGATCGTGAAGCGCGTGACAGCCATGGCATGACCGCATTGCATCTGGCCACCGCATTGGCCCGCGAAGGCGCGCTGAAGCTGCTGGTGCAGCACGGTGCCTCGCCGGAAGCACGTGCCGCCGATGGGCAGACGCCGCTGGGCGTGGCGCTGTCGATCGGTCGCCGTGACCTGGCCGACTGGCTCGACTGGCGGGTGTGGCCGTTGCCGCGCCGCACCCTGCGCGAGGCCGATCTGCCGGCCGCTGCGATGGCCGGTGACGTCGATGCGGTGCGCCGCCTGATCGATCTGGGATTTGCCGTCGACGCAGTCGACGCACAGGGCTGCACCGCGCTGCTGCGTGCGGCCGGTGGTGGCCATCTGGCAGTAACCGACCTGCTGCTGGCACGCGGCGCCGATCCGCAGCACGCCGCTGCCAGTGGCGCGACGCCGCTGTCGGCGGCGGTCAGCATGCGTCAGGTGGACATCGTTTCGGCCCTGCTCGACGCCGGTGCCAAGCTGGAACACCGCCTGCCGGGCGGCGTGACCGTGCTGATGCTGGCCTCGGCGCTGGGCCTGCCGGACATCGTCGCGCGCCTGCTCACCGCCGGTGCCGACGTGCATGCCGGTGACGCGCAGCAGCTGGGCCCGCTGCACTGTGCCGCGCTGTACGGTTTCAGTGCCCGCGACCGCTCGCGCTTGCTGGCCCTGCTCGACACCCTGCTGCTGGCCGGTGCCGAACCGGACCAGGCCGCCGCCGGTTCGGTCACGCCGCTGCTGCTGCTGCTGGGTGCGCGTGCCGAGCCGGGTACCGCCTGCGACGAGCAGGTGGTGATGGCGGCGGTAGAGCGCCTGCTGGACGAGGACGTGAGCCTGGACGTGCGTGATCCGCGCGGTTTCGGCCCGCTGCACCTGGCCGCGCTGCATGGTCTGCCGCTGCTGGTGCAGCGCCTGCTGCGCGCCGGTGCCGATCCGGAAGTGCGCGACAGCCTCAACCGCAGCCCGCGCGAGATCGCGGTGATGCGCGGCTTCATCGACGTGGCCGGCGAGTTCGAGCCGCGCGTGCCTGGCGTCTCGTCGATGGCGCGGTTCCTGCGCGACAACGGCTGATCCCTGGAAATGGGTAGTGCCGGCCGCTGGCCGGTAACCTCATGAAACCTCCGGGATCCCGAGGCTGCCGGCCAGCGGCCGGCACTACCGCAATCTGTGGTGGGTGCCGACCGTTGGTCGGCACGCCTACTTGCCGTCGCTTTCCGCGTCGGCCTCGAACAGGTGCATCAGGTCGTTGCGTGCATCGCGCGAGGTCTGGATCACTGCCGCCTCGTCGTCGTACACCAGGTACTGGTCGCGCAGCAGCTGCTCGTCGTGCTCACGGAAGCGCTGCACGTGGCGTTCGGCCACTTCAGGTGCAACACCCAATGCAGTCAGCACGCGCCCGCTCATTTCCAGGCTGGTGCCGAACACTTCGCGGAACGGCTCGGCCGACATGTCCATCAGGCGCCACGCATGCTGGCGGTTGCGTGCACGCGCCAGCACCTTCGCGTCCGGGTACAGCCGGCGCACCATGCGCACTGCACGCAGGTTGGTCTCCGGGTCGTCCACGGTGATCACGAACACATCGATGTGCTCGCCGCCGGCCGCGCGCAGCATCTCCGGCCGGGTCGGGTCGCCGTAGTACAGCTGGTTGCCGAAGCGGCGCAGGTCGGCCACGGTATCGGGGTTCGCTTCCAGCGCCACGAACGGCACCTTCTGCGCGGTCAGCAGGCGTGCGATGACCTGGCCGAAGCGGCCCATGCCGGCAATCAGCACCTTCGGCCGGTTGTCCGGCGCCACCTTGTCGGCCTCGGCTGCCTCGCGCGGCGTTACCTTCTCCTGGCCGAGCAGCTTGAGCAGCGCGATCATCAGCAGTGGCGTGATCGCCATCGACAGGCCGACGATCGCCACCAGGCGGTCATGGTTGGCGTTGCCCAGCAGGTGCGCGCGCTGCGCTTCGTTGAACACCACGAAGGCGAACTCGCCGCCCAGCCACAGCACGCTGCCCAGTAGCAGCGAGTGCCGTGAACTGAGCTTTGCGATGCGCCCGATCACGTACAGCAGGCTGAATTTGACCACCAGCAGGATCGCCACGCCGGCGGCGATCAGCCACGGCTCGGCAACGATGCGGTCGAGGTCGATGCCCATGCCCACCGCAATGAAGAACAGGCCCAGCAGCAGCCCCTTGAACGGCTCGATCTGCGCTTCCAGTTCGTGCCGGAACTCCGAATCGGACAGCAGCACGCCGGCCAGGAACGCGCCCAGGCTGGGGCTGAGGCCGGCCTCCTGCATGAACCAGGCGGTGCCCAGCACCACCAGCAGTGCGGTCGCGGTGAATACTTCCGGGCTGCGGGTACGCGCGATGATGCCGAACACCTTGCGCAGCACCGGTCGCCCGCACAGGATCACCACCGCCAGCGCGCCGAGGGCCACGGCGGCGTCTTCCCAGCGCAGGGTCTCGTTCTTTACCCCGCCCAGCAGCGGGATGGCCGCCAGCAGCGGAATCGCGATCAGGTCCTGGAACAGCAGGATGGCGAACCCGAGCCGGCCATGGTCGCTGTTGATCGCCTTGTGTTCTGACAGCAGCTGCAGGCCGACCGCGGTGGACGACAGCGCCAGTGCCACGCCCACCACCAGTGCGCTCTTCCATTGGAAATGGTCGAGCAGCAACAGGCCGCCCAGCACCAGCCCGGACAGCGCCACCTGTGCCGCACCGGCACCAAACACCGAGCGCCGCATCACCTTCAGGCGGGCCGGTGACAGTTCCAGACCGATCACGAACAGCAGCATCACCACGCCGATCTCGGCGGCGCCGAGGATGCGGTCGGCGTCCTGCACGAAGCCCAGCCCGTCCGGGCCCAGCACCACGCCGGCCGCCAGGTAGCCCAGCACCGCGCCGAAGCCGAACTTCTTGAACACCGGCACGGCGATGACCGCCGCCAGCAGCAGCACCAGGGCCAGTTCCAGACCACCGCTATGCATGGGAATACCTGGTCATCGGGGAAGCCCGCAGTGCGTCCGTTCGGGTGGGGGAAGGGGAGGCGAGTGCCACCGCGTCATTATGCGCGCCGGCCTGTGTATGCACGAGAACAACTCGCCGGCCGTCGGCGCGGGGTGGCCGGGTTGACCTGCATGGCCCACGGGTCCAGACTGCCCGCCGCTGGCGGCGCGTCCGTCGGCATACGCATCCCGGAGTCCCCAACCCATGTCCAGCGACAGTAGAAGTCGACCTCGTTCGACGCCAGCGATGGCCACCGCCTGACATCGGGACGGTTTGCCTGCGTTGGCGTTGCGCGAGGTCGCACCCCCACAAGGCAAAACCGATGAACCAGAAGCAATTGCTGCGCCCGGTGGCCGATGCCGCCGCACTGGCCGCACCGCTGGCGAACTACAACACCGCCGACGCGGTGGAATTCCTCAATACGCTGGAACTGACCCGCGCCGCGGAAACGCTGGCTGCGCTGCCGTTGCCGCGTGCGGTGAAGATGCTCGAAGCACCGGAGCTGCACCGCAGTGGCGAACTGGTGGCCGCGCTGCCGCCGGCGCGGGCTGCGGCGCTGCTGGGGCTGATGGCCGACGACCGTGCCACCGACATCGTCCACGAGCTGGACGAAGAAGAACGCGCGCGGCTGATCCCGCTGCTGGGCACCGACGCCCGCCAGGCCATCCAGAAGCTGCTCAGCTACCCACCGAACACTGCCGGTGCGCTGATGACCACCGAGTACGTGGCGGTGCCTGCCAGCTGGACGGTGGCGCAGACCCTGCAGCACATCCGCCAGGTCGAGCGCACCCGCGAGACGGTGTACGCGATCTACGTGCTGGAGCCGGCCAGCCAGCAGCTGCAGCAGGTAGTGACCATGCGCCGGCTGATCACCGGCCTGCCCGAGGAATCGATCCTGGACGTGGCCCAGGTCAATCCGCCGGTGACGGTGGATGCGCTGATGGACCAGGAGGAAGTGGCGCGGCTGATCCGCCGCCACGATCTGCTGGCGATTCCGGTGGTCGACGCGCAGCAGCAGATGCTTGGCATCGTCACCGTCGACGACGTGCTCGATGCGCTGATCGAAGAGTCCACCGAAGATGCGCACAAGTTCGGCGGCATGGAGGCACTGGACAAGCCGTACATGCAGATCGGCTTCTTCGAGATGCTGCGCAAGCGCGCCGGCTGGTTGAGCGTGCTGTTCCTGGGTGAGATGCTGACCGCCAGCGCGATGCAGCACTACGAGGACGAACTGGCACGCGCGGTGGTACTGACCCTGTTCATCCCGCTGATCATG
Organism: Stenotrophomonas genospecies 3; assembly: GCF_054473855.1. Classification (NCBI taxonomy): domain Bacteria; kingdom Pseudomonadati; phylum Pseudomonadota; class Gammaproteobacteria; order Lysobacterales; family Lysobacteraceae; genus Stenotrophomonas; species Stenotrophomonas genospecies 3. The sequence goes on along the minus strand of NZ_JBTMUR010000009.1, from coordinate 136,873 downwards.
AGCTCGGGCGGCAACTCCGGCTCGCAGGCCACCTCGCTGCTGATCCGCAGCCTGGCACTGCGCGAACTGCGCCTGCGTGACTGGTGGAAGGTGGCCCTGCGCGAAGTGCCCACCGGCATGGTGCTGGGCGCGATTCTCGGCTGCCTGGCCATCGTGCGCATCGTGATCTGGCAGCTGGGCGGCCTGCACGACTACGGCGAGCACTGGATCCTGCTGGCGATCACCATCGGCGCCGCGCTGGTCGGCATCGTCACCTTCGGTTCGCTGTCCGGCTCGATGCTGCCCTTCATCCTGAAACGGCTCGGCTTCGACCCGGCCAGCGCTTCGGCGCCGTTTGTGGCCACCCTGGTGGACGTGACCGGCCTGGTGATCTACTTCAGCATCGCCGCGATGATCCTGCACGGCACGCTGCTGTAAGCCGGAGCCATCGTGCTCTGGTAGCTGCCGACCTTGGTCGGCATGCAGAACAAAAAGGGGACGGAGGGGATTAAGTCGTTCAAGGCACATGAGGCACAAACGACTTAATCCCCTCCGTCCCCTTTTTTTGGGTACCGTAGGCGCATGAGTACCTACCACCTGCAGTCCGTGTTCCGTCCGCAGTCGGTCGCGGTGATCGGCGGCAGTCCGCGTGAGCGTTCGGCCGGGCGCGCGGTGATGCGCAACCTGCGTGGCACTGGCTTCCCCGGCAAGGTGGCCTGGATCAACCCGCGGCATGCCGAGATCGATGGCATCCGCACGATCAAGCGGTTGAAGGATCTGGACTGGGTACCGGACCTGGTCGTCATCACCGCACCGGCGGCGATCGTGCCGCAGGTAGTGCGTACCGCCGCCGAACGCGGCGTGCAGGCCGCGATCATCCTCACCGCGCACCTGGGCGAAGGCCCGGGCTCGTTGTCGGAACAGGTGGAAACGGTGGCGCGCAAGCACGGCCTGCGCATCCTTGGCCCGCACTGCCTGGGCGTGATCGCACCGCATGCGCGGCTCAATGCCAGCATCGCCGCGCACTTCCCGCAGGCCGGTGACCTCGCGCTGATCTCCGAATCCTCGGCGATTGCGGCGGCGCTGGTGGAATGGGGTGTGGCGCGCTCGGTCGGCTTCTCCGCCGTGGTCTCGCTGGGCGACACGATGGACGTCGACTTCGGCGACCTGCTCGACTACTTCGCCACCGACTACCGTACCCGCGCCATCCTGCTCTACGTCGAGCAGATCAAGGATGCGCGCAAGTTCATGTCGGCCGCGCGTGCCGCCGCGCGTGCCAAGCCGGTGGTGGTGGTGAAGTCCGGCCGTGCCGAGCGCGTGCAGCCGGGCAGCCGCGATACCCATGTGCAGGCCCTGGCCCGCGCCGATGATGTGTACGGTGCTGCCTTCAACCGCGCCGGCCTGCTGCGCGTGGGGGCGCTGGACGAGCTGTTCACCGCCGCCGAATCGCTGGGTCGGTTGGGGACGTTCCCCGGTCGCCGCCTGGCCATCCTCAGCAACGGTGGTGGCGTGGGTCGCCTTGCGGTGGACCAGTTGATCGCGCTGCGCGGCACGCTGGCCAACCTGTCCGACAGCACCGTCGAGAAGCTCGACGCGGTGCTGCCGCAGGGCTGGTCCCGCAGCAATCCGGTCGACATCGTGGTTGACGCCGATGGTGACCGCTATGCCGCGGCCATCGAAGCGCTGCTGGCCGACAACGAGAATGATGCGGTGATGGTGGTCAATGTGCCGACTGCATTCACCTCGTCCGCTGATGCCGCACAAGCGCTGACCCGCACGCTCGGCCTGCGGCCGCGCCATCACCGCGACAAGCCGGTGTTCGCGGTGTGGCTGGGCAACGACGATCAGGCCACCGCGACGCTCAATGCGGCACGCGTGCCGACCTATCCGACCGAAGCCGAGGCGGTACGCGGCTTCCAGCATCTGGTGCGCTACCGCGAAGCGCAGAACGCGCTGATGGAAACGCCGCCCAGCCTGCCGCAGGACTTCAGCGTGGACGCGGCGGCCGCGCGTGCACTGGTCGATGCCGCGCTGGCCAACGGCCAGCAGTGGCTGGACCCGCTGGCCACCCATGAACTGCTCAAGGCCTATGGCATTCCGTCCGCGCCGGTGATGCATGCGCGCGATGCGCACGAGGCGATGGACCTGGCGCAGCCGCTGCTGGAACGCGGTGCTACGGTCGCACTGAAGATCCTGTCGCCGGATATTCCGCACAAGTCCGAAGTGGATGGTGTGCGCCTGAACCTGGCGGCGCTGCCGGCGGTGCAGAGCGCGGCCCATGCGATCCTGTCGCGCGCGCGCCAGCTGCGGCCGGATGCACGCATCGATGGCCTGCTGGTACAGCCGACCATCGTCCGCCCGAAGGCGCGCGAACTGATCGTCGGCATCGCCGATGACGCGACGTTCGGTCCGGTGATCGTGGTCGGTCGCGGCGGCACTGCCGTCGAAGTGATCAATGACAAGGCGCTGGCGCTGCCGCCGCTGGACCTGCGCCTGGCCCACGAGCTGATCGGCCAGACCCGCGCCTCGCGCATCCTCAAGGCTTACGGTGACGTGCCGGCGGCTGACGAGCGCGCACTGGCGCTGGCGCTGGTGAAGCTTGCACAACTGGCTGCCGATATCCCCGAGGTGCGCACGCTGGACATCAACCCGCTGCTGGTCGACGGCAAGGGCATCCTCGCCCTCGATGCCCGCGTAGCGGTGGCGCCGTCGCGCATCCTGCACAAGGGCCGCGGCCATCCGCGTTTCTCGGTGTTCCCGTACCCGAAGGAGTGGGAGCGCACCATCGAGCTGTCCGATGGCGGCCGTGCCTTCGTGCGCCCGGTGCGGCCGGAGGACGACGCACTGTTCCGTGCGTTCTTCGCCCGCGTCAGTGACGAGGATCTGCGCCTGCGTTTCTTCCAGTCGGTGAAGCACTTCAGCCACGAGTTCATCGCGCGCCTGACCCAGCTCGATTACGCACGCTCGATCGCGCTGGTGGCGATCGAACCGCGCAGCGGCGAAATGCTGGGTGCGGTGCGCCTGCACGCCGATGCCGATTACCATCGTGGCGAGTACGGCATCCTGATCCGTTCGGACCTGAAGGGCCACGGCATCGGCTGGCGGTTGATGGCGATCATGATCGAGTACGCCAAGTGGCTGGGCCTGGACGTGGTCGAAGGCCAGGTGCTGCGCGAGAACAGCACCATGCTGGCGATGTGCCAGAGCCTGGGCTTCAAGACCAGGCTGGATCCAGACGATCCGACGGTGATGATGGTGACCCTGCCGGTGCAGCAGGTCGAAGTACCGCAAACCCCGATGTAGAACCGAGGCTACGCTCGGATGTTCCAGAGGCAGCCGAGCACGGGCTTGTATGTTCCTTGTATGTTCCTCCCGGCTCCTACGCGGTATGTAGGAGCCGGTGTGGAGGGACTGACGAGCATGGATCTGCGGATATGAGCCGACAGACGAGCCGACAGACGAGCCGACAGACGAGCCGACAGACGAGCCGAGCGATCCCCATCCCGCACACGAACGTCGATAGGGGATCGCACGGCGCCCAAAGGGGATTGTCGATGTAGGCAAGCTAACGCCGGTGCGATACCACTTGTCGTGGTCAAGTTTTGGTAGACACGTAGACAGGGGATTTGAGGCGGTGGCTTTGTCGTAGTCGGCCGGGGATCGACACCCGTGCGCATCCTGCTGCGATCTGACAATGGCTTGGTGTTCAGCGGCCGCGACTACACGCGACTGATGCGCAGCTATGGCTCGAAGCAGGAGTTCATCACGCCACACTGCCCGCAACAGAACGGATTGATGGAGCGAGTGATCCGAACGCTGGAAGAGCAATGCGTGCACTGGCATCGTTTCGAAAGCCAGATGCACGCTACACGGTTAATCACTGACTGCATCGCCTTCGACGACCAACAGCGCACTCATCAGTGCGCTGAAGATGATGACCGCAGATGCGGCCTATACCGCTACATTAACCCCATGACCTGAGCAGAAACCGATGGGTCATTACATGGCTCGATAGTGTCCCCCAATGCGGCAATCTGGGTCGGGCACTGCCCCATATTTCGCAGGGAGTTGTTTAGAAAACTCCCAACATCAGGTATTCCTTACGAGTCTTGTGGAGAAGTCGATTTCTCATCCGCATAGAACGAAGTGGATGGCTTACATTGATGTCGCAAATGCCTCTTGGATCTCTGCGGCAAGTCACGCTACGGTTTGGTACACGTTAGGGTGATGCGCCCGCCAACAGCGTTCGGAGACGGGATGTCGGATTCGTTGTTTAGAAACCAAGTGTTGGATGCAAAGCGAAGTAGCTGGTTGAGTGGAATTGTGCTCACCCAATCCTTGGGGCTTTGGGCGTTTACTCTGTTTGCCGCACTCTCGGTGTTGACTGCTGTTTGGTTCTCGGTTCTAGGGGCGTATATGGCATCCACGATCGAGCTGGCGCGCAGACTCTGGTCTTTGCGTGCGAGATTAACGTCCATCACCTCCAGCATATTTGCGGCAAGCCTATGCCTCTCCAACGGACGACGGAAGTTGATGATCGTGGACTCATCCGGGATCGCATCGAGCCCGCTGAGCCGGTGGAACAGCCGCATCGAAGCAATCTAGTGCAGGGCTTCCTCCATGTCCGGATCGCTCAAGGCATACCACTGCAGCAGGTGGATGCGCAGTGTCGTCTCCATCGCATACGGTGGCCGAACCGCGCGACCGGGACGCAGATAATGCGGCTCAATCTAGGCCAGCAGTGCCTTCCACGGCACTATCTGGTCCATCTCGTAAAGGAAAATATCGCGCCGGGTCTGCTTGCGCTTGCGCAGGCCCTGCGCATCCCCAAATGTCAGCCGTATGATGCATTCCACTACGCAGCTAAATAGTGTCCCCCCAAAGCGGCAATCTGTGGCGGGCACTACTGCACAGTTCGCAGGAAGCTGTTCAGAAGCTCCTTAGCGAATGCTCTTGCTGTGAAAAGTAAGTGCCAACTGACCTCCGATTCAAATTTCCGGGAATCGTCCCGGATCCCCGTGCGTGGAAATGCACGTATTAAGAAGGAGTTGTACTATGCGCGAAATGACCATGGAAGAGATTAATAATGTTGATGGCGCGGTGCTGCCTTTGATGTTCGTTGGCGCAGTTGCTCTTTCCCAGGTAAGTTGGACCAGTGTTGCGTTCATGGCCGGCACGATGACTGGAATTGGCATCGGTGGTTCCGTTCTATACAATGCAAAATAACTAGTTTGATGTCCAATTCAAAGCGGGAGAATGATGTGCGTGAATTGACCGGTCTTGAAATTGAGAGCGTCGACGGTGCAGTTGTGCCGGTCGTCATTGGGATTGGAATCGCGTTTGGTAAAGGTTTTGTTGCCGGCGTTGGTATCGCTGGTGCTGGTTATGCGGGTTATCAGTTTTATCAGATGGCTTGGTAAATAGTTAGCTGGATCGCAGGGCTTTTGCCCTGCGATTCTTTGAGGGTTGATATGAAAATTACTGGTGGATTTGATGGGCGACATGGAAAGTTCTATTTTATTTCCTTGGTAGCAATGGCGTCTGCCTCAGCGCTGATGCTGGTGGCGGCGCTTCGGGGTGCTGCGCCTTTGCAGGTTCCTCAAGAGGTTGGAGTTTTCGTTGCCGCATTTTCGCTGCTGTGTTCGACGGCAAGTTACCTGTTAATAAAGAAAGTTAAGTGCTCGTTCCTGCTGCTTGGGGTTTCGGCTGTCGTATTTTCTGCTGCTCTATGGTCGTTTGGTGCGCCTTTTTCGTTCGTGCTGCTTCTGGCACTTCCAGCTCTGCTCTTGTCTTTCATCTCAGCTATTTTTCGGGATAAGGTCGATGTCCAGGTCGAGAGGGATGACTAGCGTTCTGTATCTATAGATTGGTTTATTTCTAGTCCATTGATCACTCATGGCTGTGCGAGATTTGTCGTCCTCATGGCCTGCATCTGCGGACGCTCTGAACAACTATTTCGGTAGTGCCGTCCGCTGGCCGGCAGCCTGAGAGACAATAGAGGCACACGTTGAGAAGCCATCCATGCAGCTGACATTGTTTGCGCTGTGCAATCTGTGGATGGTGCACTGGCAGTTACTGCTGGCATAGGGATCAATCCGTCTCGAGGTGCTCGGAAGGGGCACTTCGAGCACGAAAGGACATGGCAACCCACTGCGGCTGATGACTTAGGAGCATTCTGGTGCTGGAAATCCAGCACTCAGCAACGATTGTTCAGTGCATCCCAAGCGACCGCCCGTTACGTGAAGAAGGAGAGCGATCGTCTGCGTGAATACGTACCGCGTACCGACGAGCAGCAACTGATGCACGATTTGCTGCACAAGCGGCGGGCCCGGGTGGAGACACGCGTGCGCTCGTAGCAATCCTTCGGGGTAAGCGGAAGTGGCCCCCTAGAGAACTGTCAGATCTGTTCCGCGCCCTAGCTGGGACGCTAGCCGAGCTTGAAAGCGCGCTGTGGCGCTTGAGTCGCGATGGAGGGCACTGCGCGCTCTACAAGCGTCTGGTGACCACTCCTGGTGTCGGCTCTGCCGTCGTGGCTCACTTGATCTACTACATGACGCGCTGGCCGTTGGCTAACGTCGACGTATGGATCGCCTGCATCGACCTGGATCCCCGGCCCAATGAGTCTGGCGGCAGAACTGGGCGGCGTCGGCTGTCCAAACAGGGTACGCAGATGCTGCGCCAGATGCTCTACATGGCCGCGATGGGCCTCAAGCAGTGTCGCCGGGGGCAACCGCTCTACGATGAACTGTCAAAACGCGGTCACCCCTGCAGCACCATCTTCAACCTTCTGCCAAGGAAGCTGGCCAGGATCGCTTGGGATGTCTTCAAGAGTGGCCGCGATTTCGATCCGGCCATGCTGAAGGTGGGTAAAGCCCACTTCCAGCGGGCCTTACCACGAACATAGGATCTCGGCTCTACAACATCGTCCGGTCATCATGCTGGGTGGTGACGTAACGCGTGCCGATCAGAGCGTTGACGCCGGTTGTTCTGATGGCTGAACGCGGACCACGACGACGGCGTATGCCATCCTGGACGGCGCGCGGATGGCCCTGCGCGTCGGTGCGCTGAGTAGTTGGTGCTTCTCTCGGAAGAGATGAATGAATCATGGTCACTGTATGGGAGGAGAGCTGACGCATTTCGCTCTTTAACTCTGCGAAGAGACCTCGCTATCATCCAATGAACGCGGGCAAAGTTACTTTCTAAGAGTGTCTTCAGATCTGTTTCGCAGGGAAGTTCTGCAAGGAAAGCGCGCCGGTTGGTTGGGGTCGATTTCCATCACGCAACCGCTCAGGCTTTGGGTTTTTGCCATCGTAGCCTCTTCCACCGCACTAGTAGTAGTGCTGCTGCTTACATTTGGCACCTATACCCACCGTTCGCACGTGGGTGGACAGCTTGTGCCAGTCAATGGAATCGCGCAGGTCATGGCGCCCGCCAATGGGTTCATGTCGGAAGTCAGAAGTGCCGAAGGCGAGTACGTCGAAGCGGGTGAGGTAGTTGCGGTCCTGACTGTTCCGCGAGCCACCACCACTGATGGGGATACGCTGGCTGCGATGGAATCTCGCTTCGAGCGCAGGACGTCCGGCCTTGGGGCGGTACAGACTGCCAAGAAGATGCGGTTGAGCGCGCAGCAGAAGGGATTGCGTAGGCAGCTTTCCAACGCACAGCGGGAGCTGGCGCAGTTCGACGCCGAAGTGCTGACAAGACGGGATCAGATCAGGATTGCAGAGGAGACGCTGGAACGCCTCCGGCTCCTTGAAGAGGATCGTTACGTCAGCCTCCTCCAGATCAAGCAGCAGGAATCTGCAGCGCTCACACAGAAGGGTGAGATGCAGGCATTGCAGCGACAGGCCATTGCCACGCGCAGGATGATCGAGCAGATCATCCAGGCGCTCAATGAGCTGCCTGGCGAGCATGAGGCCGCGGAAGCGACATTCCAGCAGGATCTCGCCTTGCTTGAGCAGGAACGTGTGGAGAATGTCGCGCGCGGACGGTTGGCTATTGTCGCGCCAGTCTCTGGAATTGTAGCCAGCCAGCAGATCAAGGCCGGCCAAGCCGTGCAAAGCGGCCAGCCGATCATGAGCGTGCTGCCTGGGGATGGTCATTTGGAGGCGGAGCTGCTCGTTCCTAGCCGCGCGGTAGGATTCATAGAGCCCGATGATAAGGTCCTGCTCAGATACCAAGCATACCCTTACCAGAAATTTGGACACCATGAGGGGCGGGTTTCACGGATTAGTCGAAGCACACTGGGTGCAACACAGAACGGTGGCGCGACAGAACCGATGTATCGAATCACGGTCGTTCTCGCATCGCAAACCGTAAGCGCATACGGCAAGCCCGAGTCACTCAAGCCCGGAATGCTGGTGGATGCAGATGTTCTGGGTGAGACGAGATCGTTCTTTGAGTGGGCCCTTGAGCCTATCTACTCAATCAAGGGAACTGTATTCGGGCAATGACTGCAGCATTGGATGAGACATCGTGTCGCTGGCTAAGGCAGCCCATGCACAATGAACGTGTGCCAATTCTAGGGAGACTCACTGTGCGTGAACTGACCACGGATGAAGCTTTCGAAGTCGAGGGGGAAGCTGCTTGCATCAACGGTGCCGGTGCGCTAGTTGGCGGTCCTGCCGGGCCCGCTGCCGGTGCGTGCATCGGAGGTGGAATCGCCGTTGCACTTAACCCGTGCAGGTGTGTTCGTGCACTCCTACGCAGTTTGCTTGGAGGCACACGCTTCTGGAATGAACTGGCACGAGGAGAAAAGATCATGAAGTTTCCGGGTATCGACCAAAGGACTTTCGCCATCTGTGTGTGCTGCCTGGCCGTGATCGCGGCATCTTCAGACAGCCGGATATGGCCACTTCTCTGTGCTGGTGCGGTTGTGGTAGCTACCGCTAGATTCGCTGATACAAGACGCAAGCGGATTCAGAAAAATCATACGTCGCATTGAAGTCTGTGCGCGGTGGGGCAATCACGCGGCCGAGGGCGAACATGCGGCGTACTTGGTATAGGCCATTGGTACTGAAGTTTGCACCAGCCGCGTCTTTTTCAGATTGACTGGGATCTTGGGCTTGTCATCGGAATGAAAGCGATACTGCAGTCGGAGACAACGGAGTGTGGACTGGCGTCGATCGCGATGATCGCCGACTTTCATGGAAAGAAGATCGGCCTAAGCGAGATTCGCCGACGCTATCCGTTGTCGCTCAAGGGTGCCAAGCTGGGCCAGCTCATCCACATTGCACAGCAGTTGGGACTGTCTTCGCGGCCCTTGCGGCTTGAGATGGAGCACCTTTCCGAACTCAAGCTGCCTTGTATTCTGCATTGGAATCTGAACCACTACGTGGTGCTGGTAAAGGTGGGCCGCAGCGGTTTCAGGATTCTTGACCCCGCCATCGGTGAGCGGGTGCTTGCACTGGAGGAAGTGTCCGAGCACTTCACGGGTGTGGCGCTTGAGCTGACTCCCACTGCGGAGTTCCAGAAGGAGGCCCGGCCGGCCCCGATCTCACTACGGCAGCTGACGGGGCAGATCAACGGTCTGTGGCCCTCACTGGCGTTGGTCCTGCTTCTCTCGGTCGCACTCCAGATCTTCGTGGTCCTTGCGCCGTTCTATACCCAGTGGGTGGTGGATCAGGCACTGGTTTCGGCAGATCGGGATCTGCTTACGGTACTGGGGATAAGCTTCGGGCTTGCCATGCTGTTGCAGGTGGCCATCGGGCTGTTGCGCGGTTGGTCTGTCATTTATCTCTCCTCCACTCTGGGCTTGAGATGGATGGGGAATGTTATCGGGCATCTGCTGCGATTGCCGTTGGACTTCTTCGAGAAGCGACACCTGGGCGATATCATTTCTCGGGTCTCGTCGGTGCAATCCATCCAGAAGACGTTAACGACCAGTTTCGTCGAAGCGCTCATCGATGGCCTGATGGCGATCGTCACGCTAGGAGTCATGGTTCTCTACAGCTGGAAGCTGGCGTTGGTGACGCTGGCGGCGGTGGTGCTGTACACCTTGGTCCGCGCCACCGCGTACGCGCCAGTTCGCAATCGTACCGAGCGCCAGCTCGTTGCCAGTGCAAAGCAGCAATCGCATCTGCTTGAGTCGATCCGCGGCATGCAGAGCATCAAGATCGCCGTCCAGGAGCCGATGCGGAGGGCAGCCTACGAGAACCTGATGGTTGGCACGGTCAATGAGGAAGTTAGGCTTTCGAAGCTGACGCTCGGCTTCACCGTTACCAGTCAGCTGATCTTCGGAGTCGAGAGGATTGCTGTCATCTGGATTGGCGCGGTGCTGACCATGAACAATCTGTTCTCGGTCGGCATGCTGGTAGCCTATCTTGCGTACAAGGACCAGTTCGCACTACGAATGGCCGGTCTGATCGACAAGGCCGTCGAGTTCAGGATGCTTCGGCTGCATGGCGAGCGATTGGCGGATGTCGTTCTGAGTGAACCTGACCAGGATCTCGATCAAATCGAGACAGTGGTACCAATTTCGTCCTCCATCGAGGTCGAGAATCTCTCCTTCCGTTACGCCGAAGGTGAGCCCTGGATCGTCCGCAACTGTTCCTTCCGCGTGGAACAGGGTGAAGCAGTGGCCATCGTGGGCGCATCGGGTTGCGGCAAGTCGACCCTGATTAAACTGCTGCTCGGATTGCTCAAGCCCAGCGAAGGAAGCGTAAGCATCGGCGGGGTAGATATCCAGAAGCACGGTCCACGTGGCATCCGCTCCATGATCGGAGCGGTGATGCAGGATGACCAGTTGTTTGCCGGAAGCATTGCCGACAACATCAGCGGCTTCGATAGCGGCTTCGATGAACAGCGCATCGAGGAAGCTGCTCGGATGGCAGCCGTGCACGACGATATCGCGGGGCTGCCGATGGGCTATCACGGTCTTATCGGAGACATGGGCAACTCGCTTTCAGGCGGTCAGAAACAGCGCGTGATTCTGGCCCGTGCCCTCTACCGCCGGCCTCGGATTCTGTTTCTGGATGAGGCCACCAGCCATCTTGATGTCATGCGCGAGCGCTTGGTCAACGAAGCCGTGCAACGTATGAAGCTGACCAAGGTGATCGTGGCCCATAGGCCGGAGACCATAAGCAGCGCCGACCGTGTCCTGATAATGGAGCAGGGGCGGATCGTCCAGGAGGTGCGGCCACAGCGTGAGGCGTCGACGGCGCCTGCTTCCGATGCCGAGGAAGCAGGCGCGGCATCGGTCTGACTGGCGTCCCACAGGGTATCCAGAAGCGGGCGCCGGTCCGGCGTGCCTGGCTCATCCGGGGCACGTCCCCGCGCTCTGCGCGGTCGCTGGCATGGCTCCGTCACCGTGATGACGCGACAATAGCCCCATGACCAACCGTATCCCCCTGTTGCTGCTGCCCGGCCTGCTCAACGACGCCGAGCTGTGGCGCTCACAGTTGGCTGACCTGGCCGACATCGCCGATTGCACGGTGGGCGACCAGACCCGCGGCGAAACCCTGCAGGGCGTAGCCGAGGACGTGCTGGCGCAGGCGCCGGAGCGCTTTGCGCTGGCCGGTTTCTCGCTGGGCGGTTTCGTCGCCCAGCAGATCCTGCGCATCGCGCCGGAACGTGTGCTGCAGCTGGCGCTGATCGATACCTCGATCCATGCCGATTCGCCGGAACGTGCCGAGCAGCGCCGCAGCCAACGTGCCAGCGTGCGTCTTCCGGGAAAATTCCACGGCTTCGGTGACGTGCTGATGCGCAGCTACATCGATGCTTCTCGGCTGGATGACTACGTGCTGGTGCAGCGTGTGCGCGACATGACCGCGCGGTTGGGCGCCGAAGTGTTCCTGCGCCAGAGCGCGCTGGAGCGCCGCGACGGCCATGACGTGCTGGCCGGCTACCGCGATCCGCTGCTGATCGTCTGCGGTGCGAACGACCGCATCACGCCGCTGGCGGTGAGCGAGGAGATGCACGCCCTGGTGCCGCACTCGCAGCTGGTGGTGGTGCCCGATTGCGGGCACCTGGCACCGATGGAAAAGCCGGACGAGGTCAGTGCGGCCATGCGTGGGTGGTTGCTGCAAGGCGAGGGATAGCTCTGCCTTTGGTAGGTGCCGACCTTGGTCGGCACGATGTGTCATCGACTGACCAGAGGCCAGTGCCGACCAAGGTCGGCATCTACCTGTAGAGCCGAGCCATGCTCGGCTGCAGACGGCCCGGAGCCGAGCGTGGGCTCGGCTCTACAACAATGCCTCAATCCCAGGCCGGGGCAATCCCTTCCGGATTCGCGAGGCGATGGCCGCGATCCAGCTTGGCGATCTGCGCCATGTCTTCGTCGGTCAGGCGTACGGCCGCTGCTTCCAGGTTGGCTGCCAGGTTTTCGCGCTTGGTCGACGACGGAATGACCGAGAAGCCCTGCTGCAGCGCCCACGCCAGCGCAACCTGCGCCGGCGTAGCCTGGTGACGGCCGGCAATGGCCTGGATCACCGGGTCCTTCAGCACTTCGCCATAAGCCAGGCTCATGTAGGCGGTGATGTGGATGCCGTTGTCCTGCAGGAACTTCACCAGCAGGCGGTTCTGCAGGTACGGGTGGATCTCGATCTGGTTGGTGGCGATGGCTTCGGCGCCGAGGATCTCGATCGCCTTGCGGGTCTGCGCGATGGTGAAATTGGAGATGCCGATCTCGCGGGTCAGCCCCTGCGCCTTGGCTTCGGCCAGTGCCGGCAGGTATTCCTCCATCGGCACATCGACCTTGTCATTCGGTGACGGCCAGTGGATCAGCGCCAGGTCGACGCGGTCGGTGCGCAGCTTCTCCAGGCTGATGCGCAGGCTGGCCAGCAGCGCATCGCGCTTGAACTCGGTGATCCACACCTTGGTGGTCAGGTACAGATCATCACGCGGCACGCCCGACTCGGCGATGGCCTGGCCGACCTCGGCTTCGTTGCCGTAGATCTGCGCGGTATCGATGGCGCGGTAGCCGACCTCCAGTGCGTTGCGCACCGAGTCGATCACGGTCTGGTCTTTGAGGCGGAAGGTGCCGAGACCAAAAGCGGGGACAGTCATGGGAAGCTCCAACGGGGGGAAGGGAGTAGCAGAAGGAAGAGGGTAGGACAGGCACCGTATGCATGCCGGCAACGGTGCATTGCATGGATCAATGCGCGGTGGCGGCAATGCCGTCGGCGCGGTGGTCGACGCCATCACGGCGGTCGAGGCGGCCACTGAGCACGGTCAGCGCGTAGGCCAGTACGACCACCAGCGCGCCCAGCCAGGGCGTATGCATCAGGCCGATGTGCTCCACCACCAGACCGCCCAGCGAGGCGCCCATGGCGATGCCGACGTTGAACGCGGCAATGTTCAGGCCCGATGCCACGTCGGTGGCCTGCGGTGCATAGCGCTGCGCCTGCTTGACCACGTAGACCTGCAGGCCGGGCACGTTGCCGAATGCCACCGCACCCAGCGCCAGCACCGTCAGCAGCATCAACCAGGTGTTGTAGGCAGTGAACGTGAGCACGAACAGCACCAATGCCAGCAGTCCGAAGATGCGCTTCAGCGCGGGCACCGGGCCCAAGCGGTCGGCCATGCGCCCGCCCCACAGGTTGCCGATCGCCACCGACACGCCGTACACCAGCAGCACCAGGCTCACGGCGTTGGCCGGAAGGCCGGTGACGTCCTGCAGGATCGGCGCCAGGTAGGTGAAGGCCAGGAAGGTGCCACCGTAGCCCAGCGCGGTCATCGCATAGACCAGCAGCAGGCGTGGCTGGCCGAGCACTGCCAGCTGCTGGCGGAGGCTGGCCGGCGCACTCTGCGGCAGGTTGCGCGGTACGAACAGCAGCGCGCCGATCAGGGCGACCACGCCGAGGCCGGCCACCGCCAGGAAGGTCGCGCGCCAGCCCAGATGCTGGCCGATGAAGGTGCCCAGCGGCACGCCGGTCACCAGCGCCACGGTCAGGCCGGTGAACATGATGGCGATCGCGCTGGCCGCCTTCTCCTTCGGCACCACGGCGGTGGCGATGATCGCGCCGATCGAGAAGAACACGCCGTGCGCCAGGCCGGTGAGGATGCGGGCGATGATCAGCGAGGTATACCCGGGTGCCATCCAGGCGACGACATTGCCGAGCGTGAACAACACCATCAGCGCCACCAGCAGTTGCTTGCGCGGTACGCGTCCGGTCAGCGCAGTCAGCACCGGCGCACCGATGGCCACACCCAGCGCGTACAGCGAGACCAGCAGGCCGGCCGAGGGCAGGCTGACCTGCAGGTCGCCGGCGATGGTCGGGATCAGGCCGACGATGACGAATTCGGTGGTGCCGATGGCAAAGGCACCGAGGGTCAACGCCAGCAGGGCGAGGGGAATGCCACGGATCATGACAGGGTCCAGCAGGAGGAAGAGGCTGCGCAGTCTGCGCCGCCGACCTTTGCTGAAAAACCGGTCTTCACGCCAATCACTATTGCCGTGCAGTCAATAATAGGGGCATGAAGACCACTCTCGATGAAATGCAGGCGTTCCTTTCGGTGATCGACAGCGGTTCGATCAGTGCTGCCGCCGAGCAGCTGGGGCAGACGCCCTCGGGCGTGAGCCGCGCGCTGGGGCGGCTGGAGGACAAGCTGGGGATCACCCTGCTGACCCGCACCACCCGCCGCCTGCACCTGACTGCCGAGGGCGAGGCGTTCCTGCGCCATGCGCGCGCGATCATCGATGCGGTGGAATCGGCCGAGGAACAGATGGCGGCGCGCCGCGAACGCCCGGCGGGGCGCCTGCGCGTGGATGCGGCGATGCCGTTCGTGCTGCACGTGATCGCGCCGCTGGTGGCCGGCTATCGCGCGCGTTACCCGGAAGTGCAGCTGGAACTGAACAGCTCCGACCGCTACATCGACCTGCTCGAACGGCGCACCGATCTGGCGATCCGGATCGGCCCGCTGGCCGACTCCACCCTGCATGCGCGGCTGCTGGGCCGCTGCCAGCTGCGGCTGGTGGCCAGCCCGGCCTACCTGGCCAGGCACGGCGAACCGGCCAGCGTCGCCGCACTGGGCCAGCACACGCTGGTCAGCTTCAACGAGCCGGAATCGCTGAACCGCTGGCCGCTGCCCGGAGAGTCGGATGGGCTGCTGCTGGTGCGGCCGGATATCGCCGTGTCCAGTGGCGAGACGCTGCGCCGGCTGGCGGTGGAAGGTGTGGGCATCACCTGCCTGTCTGACTTCGTCACCGATCGCGACCGCAGCGCCGGCACCCTGGTGCAGGTGCTGGCGGCGCAGACGCTGGATGTGTACCAGCCGATCCATGCGGTGTACTACCGCAACACCGCCGTATCGTCGCGGATCAGCTCGTTCGTGGATTACCTGGCCGACGCGATGGCGCAGAGCGACTACGTGCGCTGAGGTTGCCGGCCAGCGGCCGGCACTACCGCATGCGCCGGTGGGCGCGGCCGCTCTGGTGGGTGCGGACCGTTGGTCCGCACTGATTCTGTCGTCGCCCGACCAACGGTCGGGCGCTACCCATGTGGCGGCGGACGCTGCCGGCCAGCGGCCGGCACTACCGCACGCGCCGGTGGGCGCGGCTGCTCTGGTGGGTGCGGACCGTTGGTCCGCACTGATCCTGCCGTCGCCCGACCAACGGTCGGGCGCTACCCATGCTGGGGCGGACGCTGCCGGCCAGCGGCCGGCACATCGCACGGGTGGTACCGCCCGCTGGCCGGCAACCGGATCACTCAGGCCGCACGCGCCAACGCGTCCTTCGCTGCCGCCGTGGTCGACAGATCGAACACATCCACCGCATCGATCAACCGGTTCGCCTGTTGTTCCAGGCTGCGTGCGGCGGCACTGGCTTCCTCCACCAGCGCGGCGTTCTGCTGGGTGGTGCCATCCATCTGGATCACGGTCTGGCTGACCTGCTCGATACCCGCGCTCTGCTCCTGCGAGGCCGCCGAAATCTCGGCCATGATGTCGGTCACGCGCTGCACCGATGCCACGATCTCGGCCATGGTGTCACCGGCCTCGCGCACGCGCTGCGCGCCGTGGCCGACCTGCTCAACCGAGGCTTCGATCAACGCCTTGATCTCCTTCGCGGCCGCCGCCGAGCGCTGCGCCAGCGTGCGCACTTCACTGGCGACCACCGCGAAGCCGCGGCCCTGTTCGCCGGCCCGCGCGGCTTCCACTGCCGCGTTCAGCGCCAGGATGTTGGTCTGGAATGCGATGCCATCGATCACGCTGATGATCTCGGCGATCTGCCGTGACGAGGTCTCGATCGCACCCATCGTCGCCACCACCTGGCCGACCACGCTGCCGCCCTGCGAGGCGACCGTGTGCGCGCCGATCGCCAGCTGGTTGGCCTGGCGTGCATGCTCGGCGTTCTGGCGCACGGTGGAGGTCAGTTCTTCCATCGACGCGGCGGTTTCTTCCAGATTGGCCGCCTGCTGCTCGGTACGGCGCGACAGATCATTGTTGCCGGCGGCGATCTCTGCAGCCGCAGTGTGGATGTTGCCGGAGGCGTGCTTGATGTCGGTGACGATGGTCGCCAGCTGCGCGGCGGTGGTGTTGGCATCGCCGGCGATGCGCGCGAACACGCCCTGGAAATCGCCATGCATGCGCGCGCCGAGGCGGCCATCGGCAATCGCGCGCAGCATGCTGGAGACCTCGCCGAGGTTCAGTTCGGTCGTCTGCATCAATCGGTTCAAGCCGTCGACCATCGCGCGGAAGTCATGCTCGAAGCGCGCGCTGTCGCCACGCTGGCCGAAGTCACCCCTGGCGGCGGCTTCGGCCAGGCGGCGGATCTCGCCATTGATCATGCCGAGATTGACCTTGGCGGTATCCAGTGCGTCGGTGATCACTGCCTTCTCGCCGGGCAGGCGTTCCATGTCCTGGCTGAGGTCACCGATGGCGTAACGGCCCATGATCGCAATCGCGCGCAGCTTCACCTGGATGTGCGCATCGACCAGCGCGTTGCTGTCGGCCACCATCGTGCCGAATGCGCCGGGGAAGGCACTGGCATCCATGCGGTGGCTGATGGTGCCGGCTTCATGCGCCTGTGCCATCGTGGCCTGCGCATCGAGCACGCCGCGCAGTGTGGACTGCACCGCCTGCATGGCCTGCGCGAGCCGACCGATCTCATCGCGGCTGCGCACCTGCACAACATGCTGCAGATCACCGGCGGCCACTGCACGCGCAGCGGCTTCCACCGCCAGCACCGGCTGCACCACCGCACGCCGCAGCCACCAGCCCAGGCCCATCAGCAGCAGCACGGCGGCCAGCACGGTCAGCGCCGCGCACAGCAGCAGCGTCTGCCGCGCCTGCTGCGAACGGGCCGCTACCGCCGCTTCGGCCACCTGCGTGGCGTGCGTACTCAACGCATCCAGCGCGGTTGCCACCGGGCGGTCCTTGCCGCGCACGAGGTTGTCGCCGGCGGCGGGATCGTAGCTGGCCTCGGCGAACGCCTGCAGCGCCGCGTGATAGTCCTGCTGCAGCTGCGCATGCAGGCCGATGAAGGCCTGCGCCAGTTCGCGCGTGCGTGCATCCGGGCTGCTGACCAGGCCCTTGGCCAGCTGCTCGACCAGACGACCCTCGCTGTCGAAGGCGTCCAGGTGGCGTTGGCGCAACGCGTCGTCGTGGCCGCGCAGCAGCACGTTCTTCCATTCCTGCACCTGGCCGCGGAACTCGCGCTGCAGGCGTTCGGCATCGCGGCTGTGCGCGACTTCGGGTGGAACCTCGGTGGACAACTTCAACCAGGCGGAGGCCAGGCCGGCCAGAGCGCACAGCAGGACCACCGCCAGACCAACAGAAACCGCGCCGAGCAGCTTGGACTGCAGGCGCGGAGCACGGACAGACGCATTCATGGGGAAGAACTCTCGGGAAGGGGCACTGCGGTATCGACCCGCTGCGCACGCCCTGAAGTGGGATGTTGATCACATTCGCGTTTCGTTTAGTGATGTGAAGGAGATGTTTCATAGGACAGATGTGTCCATATGGAACGAAAGCAGACCCTCGACAGAGGAATTAAATGTAACTAATGTTGTTACATGAAATCCGCGAACCCACTCTCCGACGCCCTGCACGTGATGGCGCACCTGGTCGGCCATGCCGCCCCGCGCACGTCCGAACAGCTGGCGTCCTGCCTGCCGACCCATCCGGTGGTGATCCGTCGTCTGCTGGCACAGCTGCACAAGGCCGGCCTGGTGCGCAGCACCCGTGGTCACGGCGGCGGCAGTCAGCTGGCACGCGATGCCGCGGCGATCACCCTGCATGACATCTATCTGGCGGTGGGAGCACCGCCGCTGGTCCAGGTCGGCGCTCGCGATTCCGGCGGTGGCTGCCCGATCCAGCAGCTGGTCAACAGCGCCCTGCTCGAAGGCGCGCGCGAGGCGCAGCGGTTGCTTGAGCAGCGCCTGCAGGCGACCACGCTGGACCAGCTCGGCGCCGACTTCGCCCGCCATCTTGCCCATCACCGTTCCCTGGAAGGTCACCATGAATCCTGATGTGCTCATCGTCGGCGGCAGCTACGCCGGCATTGCCGCCGGCCTGATCCTGGCCCGTGCCCGTCGCCCGGTCACCGTCATCGATGCCGGTTCACCGCGCAATCGCTTCGCCAGTCATTCGCACGGGGTGCTGGGGCTGGATGGCATCAGTGGCGCCGAGCTGCTGAAGACCGCGCGTCAGCAGCTGCTGGACTACCCCACGGTGCGTTGGGTGCATGCCGAAGTGGAGCACGCCCGCACCACCGCCGAAGGCGTGGAAGTGCGTACCGCCGATGGCCAGGTGCTGGCCGCGCGCAAGCTGCTGCTGGCCAGCGGCATCGCCGACCAGCTGCCGGAACTGCCCGGACTGGCCGAGCGCTGGGGCAGCACCGTGCTGCACTGCCCCTACTGCCACGGCTATGAAGTCGGTGGTGGTGCCATCGGCCTGCTCGGCGGCCATCCGATGTCCGCCAGCAAGGCGCCGCTGTTCGCCGACTGGGGCAATGTCACGTTCTTCAGCATGGGTCTGGAGATCACCGATGAGGAACGCGCCGCCATGCAGCAGCGTGGCGTGCACATCGAGACGTCACCCGTGCTGGGTGTGCAGGGCGACCAGCCGACCTGGCTGGAAGTGGAGCTGGCCGATGGCCGCCGTATCGCACAGCGGGCGTTGTTCGTGCCGGCCACCCAGGCGATGGCCACGCCGCTGGTGCAGCAGCTGGGGTGCACATTGGTCGAGAGCCCGCTGGGGGTGCTGATCGAGGTCGACATGATGAAGCAGACCTCGGTGCCGAACGTGTACGCCGCTGGCGATGCGACCACGGTCGGCAATATCACCCTGGCCACCGCCGAGGGCGTGCGTGCGGGGATCGGCGTGCATCATGCGCTGGTGGCCGAGGACAGCGTGCCGCGCTGACCCCCGACGCGACGTGCTGCTCTGGTAGATGCCGACCTTGGTCGGCGCCGTTTCATCCACGCATGGCGTGGAAGAGCAGTCGAGCAAGCTCGACGCTACGGATCCCGGGCATCCATTCGCCCGTGCCCGTCGAGCAGGTGCCGGCCGAGGCCGGCACCGTTCCATCATCCCTTCACGCACAGCACCTGCCGCAGCGTGTGCACCACGTCGACCAGGTCGAGCTGCGCCGCCATCACGTCGTCGATCGACTTGTACGCGGCCGGTGACTCGTCCAGCACGCCGCTGTCCTTGCGGCATTCCACATGCGCGGTGGCCTCGCGGTGCTGGGCCAGCGTGATCTGCTGCCGCGCAGCGCCACGGCTCATTACCCGGCCGGCACCGTGGCTACAGCTGTGGAAGCTGTCCGCGTTGCCCTTGCCACGCACGATGTAGCTGCGCGTGCCCATGCTGCCGGGAATGATGCCCAGCTCGCCCTCGCGCGCGCTGACCGCGCCCTTGCGCGTCACCAGCAGTTCCTGGCCGTGGTGCGTCTCCTTCTGCACGTAGTTGTGATGGCAGTTCACCGCCATCGTTGCCAGCTGGAACTTCGGCAGCCGGTGGCGCATCTCGGCCAGCACCCGCGACATCATTGCCTCGCGGTTCTGCCGGGCATAGTCCTGCGCCCACGACACCGCCTCGACGTAGTCATCGAACAGCGGCTCGCCCTCCATGAAGAACGCCAGGTCCTTGTCCGGCAGATGGAAGCCGAGCACGCGCCGGGCCAGTTCCTCGCGCGCCTTCTCGATGAAGTAGGTGCCGATCAGGTTGCCGGTGCCGCGCGATCCGCTGTGCAGCATCACCCACACCGTGTCCGTCTCGTCCAGGCACAGTTCGATGAAGTGGTTGCCGCCGCCCAGCGTACCCAGCTGGCGGTCCAGCTTGTCGGTGCGGATCCTGCGGTGCTTGTCCTTGATGTTCTCCAGACCGGCGGCCAGCCCGGACTGCACCAGCCGCGTGTGGATGCTGTCGGGCATGCGGTGGTGCTCGCCGCCGCGTCCGTTGCCGACCGGGATGCTGCGCTCGATGCTGTTGCGCAGCTGCCGCAGGTCATCGGGCAGGTCGTTGGCACGCAGCGTGGTGCGCACGGCGGCCATGCCGCAGCCGATGTCGACGCCGACCGCCGCCGGGATGATCGCACCGCGGGTCGGGATCACCGAGCCCACGGTCGCGCCCTTGCCCAGGTGCACGTCCGGCATCACGGCCACCCACGGCCCGACGAACGGGATCGCGGCGATGTTGCGCAGCTGCTCATGCGCCTGCGCTTCCAGTGGCACACCGTTGACCCAGCCCTTGATCGGCGTGGTGCCTTCGGCGTGCAGCCATTGATAGTTGTGTTGAGTGTCCATGTCTTCGTGTTTGTCCTTGATGGGCCGGCGGCGCGTCCCTGCGCCGCCGCGACCCCCTACCTGATCGTCACCAGCTGCTTCAGCACGCCATCCAGGCCGCCGAACACGGTGAGCTTGTCGATCTTCTCGGTGACCTTCTCCAGTGCCTCCAGCTCCTTCAAGCGCATCAGCACCGGGTTGTCCTCGATCAGCTTTGCGGTGTTGAGCTGCGAACGCGTGGCGTTGGCCTCCTCGCGACGGCGGATCACGCTGGCCTGGGCCTGCTTCTCGGCCAGCACCACACCGTTGAGGATCTCCTTCATCTCACCCGGCAGGATCACGTCCTTGATGCCCACGCCGAGCAAGCGCACGCCGTGGCCCTCGATCGCCGCCTGCACATGCGCGGCGATCTCGCCGTCCAGTGCCGCCTTGTCGCCCAGCAGCTCGTCCAGGCTGCGCGCGGCAATCGCCTGGCGCAGGCCGAACTGCAGCTGCCGGTAGACGAACTCGTCGGCATTGCTGAGCGTACGGTGTGCACGCACCGGGTCGACCACCTGCACGGTCGCGGCCAGGTTCACCCGCAGGGTCACCTTGTCGCGGCTGAGCAGTTCCTGGCCGGACACGTCCAGCGAACGTGCACGCAGCTCCACACGCTCCACCGATACGTTGCCATTGAAGTTCCAGAACGCGTGCAGGCCGGCGTCCAGCGTCTGTCGCAGCGTGCCATCGATGAACAGCAGGCCGACCGACTCGCTCGGCACGGTGCTGATCACTGCCACACGCGGCAGCACGCCCAACTGGCCCAGGCGCTGCTGCACGTCCGCCGGAATGCGCGGCTCGTCACCCAGCGCCATCACGCGCACCTGGGTGTCGACCGAACCCCGCCAGTACAGACGGCGGCTGCCCGGCGGCAGCACTTCATCGATGCGGCCGTTGCGCAGCAACAGACCGACCTCGCTGGCGCCGACGTTGGCCAGCACGAAGTGCGTGTCCAGCTCGGTGCCCAGCGCTTCGATCAGGCTGTCCTGGTCGCTGCTGGTATAGGCCGCGCCCTTCGATGCGGTGTGGATGTCCACGTGCGGGCGGCCGCCGAACGGCGACAGGCGGTGCACGCCCGGCAGCAGGATCTGCTGGAAACGACGGTTGCGATACACCAGGCCGCGCTCGCCGTCGCCGATCACGACCTTGATGGTCCAGAACATGGGAGTCTCTCCTTGTATGGCTCTGGTGGTTCGACCCGTTGCGGATGAATCGCCATGACCCGGGCCGATCAGGTCGTGGCGAGGCCGCCTGCACACGACGTGCAGGCAGCGGAAGAGGGCGGCCATCGGCGGACGGTCCACGCGCGGAGCCTTCGGTGCACCGGCACTGCTGCCGTCGTCGTTCCCGGCAGGCAGCACCGGTGCGGAACGTGGCTGGCAGTGGCGGCGGGCCGGGGCCCGGCGTGCGGTCCGTTGCCTTCCACGTTCCTGCCCGAAGGCGTTGTCCGTGGACGGCGACGATGGCCGCTGGGGCTTGCGCCCCGGGTGTTGCTTCAAGTCATGACGTGACAGGTCATGTGGTTTGGAGTGGGAATCGAACCCACGACAGACGGATTAAGGATCCGTTGCTCTGACCAAGCTGAGCTATCCAGTTGGGGACCGCGCGGAATCGAACCGCGTACCGGCGAACCGGCGCCTGCTTCCAGCAGGCGATCCAGGCGATGGCATGTTCGAGACCTCCGGCATACGCCACGGCAACGCCGCGCGCACCAGCCCGTGGTGGAAACGGGACCGTTGGAGAATCGAGGGTGCAGGCCATCGACATTATCGCGAGCGATAATGTTTTGATGCGATGCAGATAATGTCCAGGCGTCGCCACTCGCGCGAAGTAAATCCTTCGGCGGAGCGGAAAAAACCTGTGTCAGTGAGCGGCGGGTTGCCGCGCGGGGTGCAGTTCTGGCATCGCGGGTCCTTGTGCCGACGCAAACGAAAACGCCCCCGGGACTTGCGTTCCGAGGGCGTCGTCAAGCCTCGGAGATCGGGGTGGCCGATCTCCGCAGGGCGGGTATCAGGCCGTTGTCAGCTGGACTTCCTTGCCGAACACGCGCGCCAGCACGTCCATGCGCAGGCATGGCAGCAGTTTGGCGATGGCGACGGAATGCGCGTTCAAGGGAAGTTTCCAGTGGTTGTTGAAACGAGGTGCGCACGATAAACCACGATTTACTCGCGCGCAACCATTTTGTTCAATTATTTTCTTCGGCATTGTGCGATGCCGGCCAGCGGCCGGCACTACCGGACTGTGCAATGCCGGCCAGCGGCCGGCACTACCGGGTCTCAAGCTTCAGTGCTGGCGGCATCCAGCTGCGCGACATCCTGCACGCTCAGCGACACGTTGGCTGCGGCCAACAGATCGTGCAGCTGCTCGACGCTGGTGGCGCTGACGATCGGCGCGGTGATCGACGGCCGTGCGATCTGCCATGCCAGTCCGATCTGCGCGGCACTGGCGTTGTGCTTGCTGGCCACGTCATCCAGTGCCTGCAGGATGCGCAGGCCACGCGGATTCAGATAGCGCTTCACCACGTTCTCGCCACGCGCCGGGCTCTTGGCCGCATCGGCCGGCGTGCGGTATTTGCCGCTGAGGAAGCCACTGGCCAGCGCGTAGTAGCCGATCACGCCGATCTGTTCGCGCTGCACCAGCGGTTCCAGTTCCTTTTCGTAGCCGGCACGGTCATACAAGTTGTACTCCGGCTGCAGGGTTTCGTAGCGTGGCAGTTTGTAGTCGGTGGATACCTTCAGCGCATCGGCCAGGCGCGTGGCGCTGTAGTTGGAGGCACCGATCGCGCGCACCTTGCCGGCTTCGATCAGCCGGCCGAATGCGGCCAGGGTCGCTTCCAGCGGCGTTGACTCGTCATCCTCGTGGGCCTGGTACAGATCGATCACGTCGGTCTGCAGGCGGCGCAGCGAATCTTCCACCGCGGCGTTGATGTTGTCCGGGGTCAGGCCGGGGCGCTCGGCCCACTTGGCCACCTTGGTCGCCAGCACCACCTTGTCGCGCTTGCCGCTGCGGGCAAACCACTTGCCGATCAGCGTTTCCGATTCGCCACCGGCATTGCCCGGCACCCAGGCCGAATACACATCGGCGGTGTCGACCAGGTTGAAGCCGGCGTCGACGAAGGCATCGAGCAGGGCGAAGCTGGCCTTCTCATCGGCGCTCCAGCCGAACACGTTGCCACCGAAGGCGAGCGGACGTACATGCAGGCCGGAACGGCCCAGTTCGCGGGTTGCCGTCATGGGCACGGACTCCTTGGGGGAAGTGCTCCAGAATAAAACGCGTTGTGTGACCGTGCTGCGGCGGTGACCACAAAACAGTGTTCCGCGATACGCACGCAGCTAACGTTTTGTGAACACCTGGGACGCCGCGGCTGCTAGTCTCGCCGCATCTTCCGCTGGAGTCGCTCCGATGATGCCTGCTTCGTCCCTGCGTGGTTGCCGCCTGCTGCTTGCTTCGGCCCTGCTTGCCGCTGTTCCCGCGTTCGCCGCACCGGCCACGGTGGCACCGGCGAAGATCCAGGTGTCACCGACCATCGATGCGGCGGTGAAGGCGTCGACCCGTGATGCCAACAACGTCAAGCGCGATGGCTTCCGTCATCCGGCGCAGACGCTGTCGTTCTTCAAGGTGACGCCGGAAAAGACCGTCATCGAGATCACCCCCGGCAACGGCTGGTACTCGGAAATCCTGGCGCCGCTGCTGCAGGACAAGGGCCACTATGTTGCCGCCGTGGTCGACCCGATGGCGGTGCCCGAGGGCCGCGGCCGTGACTACCAGCAGCGCAGCCGCGACAGCCTGGAAAAGAAGTACGCCGGTGCGCCGGCACAGTTCGGCAAGACCGCCGTGGTCGCCTACGATCCGGCCAAGCCGGTGTTCGGCCCGGCCAGTTCAGCCGACGTGGTGCTGACCTTCCGCAACGTGCACAACTGGCGCAAGGCCGGCCAGGCGCAGGGCATGTTCCAGGGCTTCTTCAACGTGCTCAAGCCGGGCGGCGTGCTGGGCGTGGTCGAGCATCGCGCCAAGGCCGACGTGGCCGACGACGATGACACCGGCTATGTCGGCCAGCAGCAGGTGATTGCGATGGCCTAAGCCGCCGGCTTCAAGTTGGACGCGCGCAGCGAGGTCAATGCCAACCCGCGCGATACCAAGGACCACCCGAACGGCGTGTGGACGCTGCCGCCGACCAACCAGCACGACAAGGCCGATGATGCGAAGTACCAGGCGATCGGCGAAAGCGACCGCATGACCCTACGCTTCATCAAGCCGTAAGAGGGGTGCCGGTCAGGACGGCCGACATCGTTCCTGCTCGGCTCATCGCGCGTAGCGCGGCGCATGGCTGGTCCCAAGACCGGCCATGCGCCGGAATTCGATCGTATGCAAGGACATGAATTGTTGAAGAAGGTCTTTTACATCGCTGTCGCGGTGCTGGTGCTGGGGCGGTTGATCGATTTTGTGTTCTACGGTGGTCATGCCCACGATCTGATGGCGACGGTAGGGTTTGCCGTGCTGTTCGCGGGTACCCTTCTGGAGGAACGTTCGCGCAGGGCCGACCCGCCGGCCGCAGGCCTGCGGCGGCGGGCCAATGTCATCGCCGCGTGCGGCATCGCACTTGTGCTGGGCTCGTTCCTGCTGGAATGGAAGGTTTTCGGCTGAGCCGGCCGAGATTGGGGCGGCAGGAAAGCGCAGCCGCAACCACGCTCACCGCGCGCAGCGCAACGTATGGCTGGCCCCAGGTACGGCCATGCGCCGGAGTCCAATCGAATTCAAGGACATGGACCGTTGAAGAAGGTGCTGTATATCGTCATCGCGGTGCTGGTGCTGCCGCGGCTGTATGACTTTGTGTACCACGGTGGGCATGCTTACGACCTGCTGGGAGCGACGGGTTTTGCGGTGCTGTTCTTTGGCGGGGTGCTGGACGAACGCGCCCGCATGACCTGTCCGCCACCCGCGGCGCTGCGTCGCCGGGCCAATGTCGTCACGGCATGCGGTTTCGTGTTGGTGCTGGGGTCGTTCCTGCTGCAGTGGAAGGTATTCGGCTGAGCCCTTCGTGTTCGTGGTCGCAGGAAAGCGCAGCCGGGCATGGGCTATGCCGGCCGACTTGACCGGTACCTTTCGAGCCGCCGCACGCGGCATGGGACAATGCCCCACCCGCCGCCTGCCGTGCCCGCAATGCTGATCGCCTTCAACAAGCCCTTCAACGTGCTCTGCCAGTTCACCGACCGCAGCGTGCCGCCGCGGCCGACCCTGGCCGGGTTCGGCCTGCCGCCGCGCGTGTATGCCGCCGGTCGCCTGGACCATGACAGCGAAGGCCTGCTGCTGCTGACCGACAATGGCACGCTGGCGCACAAGCTGACCGACCCGAAGCACAAGGCTGACAAGACCTATTGGGTGCAGGTGGAAGGCATGCCCAGCGACGAACAGCTGCAACAGCTGCGCGACGGCGTGGTGCTCAATGACGGGCCGACCCTGCCGGCGAAGATCGAGCGCCTCGATCCGGCGCCGTCGCTGTGGACACGCGATCCGCCGGTGCGCTTCCGCAAGACCGTGCCTGACAGCTGGTTGGCGATCACGATCCGGGAAGGCCGCAACCGGCAGGTGCGGCGGATGACCGCGGCGGTGAACCTGCCGACGCTGCGGCTGGTCCGCGTGTCGATGGGGCCTTACCGGCTGGACGACCTGCAGCCGGGACAGTGGCTGCAGATCGGTTGATGCAGAAAGGGCCGGATACCTTCCGGTGTCCGGCCCTCATGTAGTGCCTTGGGGGTCAGCGCCCTTCCTGTGGAAAGGATCCGACCCCGGCAGGCTCAGGCGTCGCTGCCGATATCGCTGTGCTCGTCCACCACGGTGTCGTTGCGGCGGTCACGTGCGTTGATGCGCTGCGCCTGGCCATTCACCACGTGACCATTGGCTGCCTTCTTCTTCTGCTGCTTGCGGTACAGCGCGTAGCCGAGCAGGCCTACACCGACCGCAGCGGCGGCCACGGCCACTGCCGGATTGCGGCGCACGAACTTGGTTGCGGCCTTGCCGCCGGTCTTCACTGCGCCGATGGCGGCGCCGGTCTTGATCCAGTCCGCATTGCGCAGGCTGCCACCGGCGCTCTTCAGGCCATCGCCGGCGGTGTGGGCCAGCTCCAGGGCGCGCTCCAGAGCGCGGTCGGTGATTACGGTCAGCTTGCTCATGCGGGGGTCCTTTGCCTCGGGTCGAAGTCCAGTGTCGCGTGTTGCCCGTAAACGGTATGTCAGTCGAGGTCACACGTGGCGTGACTTTACCGCAGCCATTCAGGATCAGGCAGGGTCCGCAGCCGGTAGTGCCGTCCAGCGGCCGCCATTACCGGTCAGGTGCCACGCGGCTTGGCCCGATGGGTGGCCGTCGCCGTCCACGGGTCATCCGGCCATGGATGGCGCGGGTAACGGCCCTTCATTTCCTTCTTCACCTCGGCGTAGGTGTTTTCCCAGAAGTTGCGCAGGTCCTGGGTGACCTGCAGTGGGCGGCCACCGGGCGAGAGCAGGTGCAGGGTCAGCGGCACGCGGCCGTCGGCGATGCGCGGCGTGTCGGCCAGGCCGAACAGTTCCTGCAGTTTCACCGCCAGCACCGGCGGCAGCGGTTCGCCGCTCTCGCTGTCCAGCGCGTAGGTGATCGGCCGCTCCAGCCCGGAGGGTACGGTGATGCGGGTCGGTGCATGACGCTCGACCAGCTGACGCTGTGACCATTCCAGGGGCGACTTCAGCGCTTCGCCGAAGCTGGACTCGTCCAGCGCATCCAGGCGGCTCTTGCCGGCGAACGCAGGCTGCAGCCATTGCGCACGCGTGGCCAGCAGGGCGTCGTCGCTGCAGTCGGGCAGGCCGAGTTCGGGCATCCAGCGCCGCAGCGACTCCACGCGTGCCTGCCATTGGCGCAGGCCTTCGGTCCACGGCAGCGCCTGCAGGCCGAGTTCGGCCACCGCGTCGGTCAGCGCCTGTGCGGCGTGCTGCGGATCGACCCGGCCTGCCGAGCGGCTGTCCAGCACGATGCGGTCGAAACGGGTCTCGCGCAGTGCCACCAGGGCGCGACGCTCGCTGTCCCAGCGCACTACGTCCTCGGTCACGAAGCGCTCCGGCCAGGCCTTGCGCAGCTGGCCTTCGTCCACCGGTGCGGCACGCAGCAGCAGCGCGTCGCGTGCCTCGAAGCGCAGTTCACTGGCTACCAGCCACGGCTCGCCACGCAGGTCGCTCAGATCGTGCAGGCGTGCGCTGCGACCGTTGGCCAGCAGGTAGCGCAGTGGGTCGCTGGGGTGCTGGACACCGATGCGGTCCGGGAACGCGTGCGCGAGCAGGTCGCCCATTTCGTGCGCCTCGATGCTGGCCGGTGGTGCGGCCTCGCAGCGCAGGCGGCGACGCCACTGCTTGGCGGCGGCATCGATCGCGGCCAGGCCGCTGCGGTTGGCGTCGCCCGGTGCGCGGCCATTGCGGAACGCCGCCAGCGCACGCCAACGCGCGGCCAGCGCATCACCGCCCTGGCGCAACGGATCGCGCGCCTCCAGCAGGGCGGCCAGATCGGCGGCCAGCGCCTGTGCGCGGGCATCGGGCGCGGCCAGCAGCATCGCCGCCATCCGCGGATGCGTGCCCAGCGCCAGCACACGGCGGCCAAGTGCGGTGATCGCACCGCTGCTGGACAGCGCGCCGAGCCGCTGCAGCAGTTCGCGGGCGGCACCCATCGGGCCGGCCGGTGGCGGATCGAGGAAGCGCAGGTCGCTGCTGCCCCAGGCGGCCAGTTCCAGCGCCAGTCCGGCCAGCTCGACCTGATCGATTTCGGCGCGGCGCTGCGGCTCCAGCCGCTGCGACTGCGGCCACAGCCGCCACGCCACGCCTTCGGCCACGCGACCGGCGCGACCGGCGCGCTGGTCGGCCGATGCCTGCGCGATGGCCACCACGTCCAGCCGGGTGAAGCCGCTGTTGGGGTCGTAGCGCGGCTCGCGTGCCTGGCCGCTGTCGATCACCACGCGCACGCCCGGCAGCGTCACCGAGGACTCGGCCACGTTGGTGGCCAGCACCACGCGCCGACGACCATCACTGGCCGCTTGCAGGACCCGCGCCTGCTGCTCCACCGGCAGTTCACCGTGCAGGGCCAGCACTTCAACACCCGCATCCAGCGATTCCTGCAGCCCGGCCTGCACCCGCGCGATCTCGCGCTGGCCGGGCAGGAATACCAGCAGGTCACCCGGGTGCTCGGCCAATGCCTGCTGCACCGCGCGGCGCACCTGCAGTTCCAGCGCCTCATCGCGGCGCGCCGGGAAATGGCTGATCGCCACCGGGTAGCTGCGGCCTTCGCTGCTCAGCCGCGGTGCATCGAGGAAACGGGCCAGGCGCTCACCATCCAGCGTCGCCGACATCACCACCAGGCGCAGGTCATCGCGCAGCTGTGCCTGCACGTCCAACGCCAGCGCCAGGCCCAGATCGCCACTGAGGTGGCGTTCGTGGAATTCGTCGAACAGGATCGCACCGACCTCTTCCAGCATCGGGTCGTCCTGCAGCATGCGGGTCAGGATGCCTTCGGTAACCACCTCGATGCGGGTGCGCGACGAGACCTTGTTCTCGAAGCGGATGCGGTAGCCGACGGTGCCGCCCACCTCTTCGCCCAGCTGCCGCGCCATGAACAGCGCGGCGCTGCGTGCGGCGACCCGGCGCGGTTCCAGCAGGATGATCTTCCGCCCCTGCAGCCACGGTGCATCGAGCAGCGCCAGCGGCACCTGGGTGGTCTTGCCGGCGCCGGGCGGTGCCTCCAGCACCAGTCGTGGCTGCGCGGCGAGGTGCTGCTGGATCTGCGGCAGCAGCGGGGAAATCGGGAAGAGCGGGGCGTTCATGTGCAAAGGATAAAGGGCCATGGCAGCCGCAGGTACAATGCGCGGGCACTTTTCCCCCGCGATGACCATGCACCTGATCGATATCGGCGCCAACCTGACCCACGACTCCTTCGACCGCGACCGCGATGCCGTGCTGGACCGCGCGCGCCAGGCCGGCGTGGTGCAGATGGTCATTACCGGCGCCAGCCGCGAGCACTCGCCGCTGGCCGTGCAGCTGGCGCAGCAGCATCCTGGTTTCCTGTATGCGACCGCCGGCGTGCACCCGCACCATGCGGTGGAATACACCGAGGAATGCGACGCCGAGATGCGCGCGCTGCATGCCCACCCGGAAGTGGTGGCGGTGGGCGAGTGCGGGCTGGACTACTTCCGTGACTTCTCGCCGCGCCCGGCCCAGCACCGCGCGTTCGAGCGCCAGCTGCAGCTGGCCGCAGACAATGGCAAGCCGCTGTTCCTGCACCAGCGCGACGCGCATGCCGATTTCATGGCACAGATGAAGAACTTCGAGGGCCGCATCGGCCCGGCAGTGGTGCATTGCTTCACCGGTGAGCGCGACGAGCTGTTCGACTACCTGGACCAGGACTGGTACATCGGCATCACCGGCTGGCTGTGCGACGAACGCCGTGGCGCGCACCTGCGCGAGCTGGTGAAGAACATTCCGGCCAACCGCCTGATGATCGAGACCGACGCACCGTACCTGCTGCCGCGCACGCTGAAGCCGATGCCGAAGGACCGCCGCAACGAACCGATGTTCCTCTCGCATATCGTGGAAGAGCTGGCGTGCGACCGTGGCGAAGACGTGGTGGTGACCGCCGCGAATGCAACTGCCGCGACGCGTGCGTTCTTCCGCCTGCCGGACGCGGGTTGATCAGGTAGTGCCGGCCGCTGGCCGGCAGCAGCATGAACGCCGCAAACATCGCGCGGTTGCCGGCCAGCGGCCGGCACTACCGGAGCAGGTCGCGCAGGCCCTCACGGTAGCTGGGGAAGCGCGGCTCCCAGCCCAGCGCCTCGCGCGTACCGGTGCTGTCGATGCGCTTGTTGCTCTCGTAGAAGCGCCGCAGTGTCGGGCTCAGCGCGGGATCGTCCCAGGGCATGGCAGGTGGCATCGAAAACCCGCCCAGCTGCGCGGCGAAGGCCAGTACCTGCTGCGGCGGTGCCGGCTCGTCGTCGGCCGGCAGATACAGCCCATCCACACACGGCCGCTGCATCGATGCGGTAACGACCGTTGCCAGGTCATCCACGTGCAGTCGGTTGAACACCAGCCCAGGACGCACTACGTGGCGTGCGCGGCCCTGTGACAGCTGCAGCAGCGCATTGCGTCCCGGCCCGTACAGGCCGGGCAGGCGGAACACCGCCGAGGCGATAGCGCGCTGCTCCGCCAGCGCACGCCACTGGTCCTCGGCGCGTCTGCGTTGCATGCCGGTCGTTTCAGTGGCATCGGCCACGCTGGTTTCGTTGATCCAGCCGCCGGCCCGATCGGCATAGACCGACGTGGATGACAGATAGCCCACCCAGCGAAGTGCCGGACTTTCCTGCAGTTCCGGCAGCAGCAGACTCAGCGCCGGGTCACCCTCGGCGTCGGGCGGCACGCTGCACAGCACGGCCTCGGCCTGCGCGATCTCATCGAGCAGGGCGGGGGAAGGTGGCGTGTCAGCTCGCAGCTGATGGCGCGGTAGGCCATCGTGCGGTGCCGACGCCGGGTCGCGCACCGTGCCGGCCACGTGTATGCCCAACGCCCGCAGATGCGTAGCCAGCACGCACCCGCTCCAGCCCATGCCGAGGATCAACACCCGCGCCGGCACCGCGTTGGTCTGCAACGCGGCGCTCACGCGCTGCGCAGCGCCTGGTAGGCCTGCAGGCTGCTGTAGGCGACCTGCAGCAGCAGAGCTTCCTGGTCGGCCTTGCGCGCGCGCGCAAGCATGTCGCCGACGATCTGTTCTGCCTCCACCTGCTGGCCGGCTTCCAGATCGCGCAGCATCGAAGCCTTCAGTGCCGAGCCGGCCTGGGTGAGGGTGCCGCGTGCGGTGTCCTGCGCAGCATCGGGAATCGGCTCACCGGCAGCTTCGGCCACGGCCAGGCATTCGTCGTACAGGCCACGCACGATCGCCTCGCCATCATCGGTGGCGACGATGCTGCCGATATCCGCGCGCAGCAGGCAGGTCGCGGCGGCCAGCGCGGTCAGGAAGGTGTACTTGATCCACTGTTCCTGGCCAATGTGCTCGCTGGCCAGGTGATCGAGGTTGGCCTGCGCGCAGGCGGCGGCGAAGGCACGCACGCGTTCGGAGATGGCACCGCCGTCGCGCTCGCCGAAGGTGAGCTTGGCCGGCTTGCCCAGGTGCAGCACGGCGCCGTCGGGGGCCTTGGTGGCGCTGATGAAGCATAGGCCACCGAGCACAGCGTCGCGGCCGAAGCGCAGGTCCAGCGCGTTGTAGTGATGCAGGCCGTTGAGGATCGGCAGCACGGTGGTGTTCGCGCCCACGGCCGGAGCGATGGCATCGATCGAGCTGTCCAGGTCGTAGGCCTTGCAGCTGAGGATGACCAGGTCGAACGGCTTCTGTGCGGCAAGCGCGGGCAGGGCGTCGGCGGTGACGTGCTGCACCGGGAAGCTGGCATCGCCGAGCGGACTGCGGATGACCAAGCCGTCGCGGTCCAGCTGGGCGGCGCGTGCGGGGCGCACCAGGAAGGTCACGTCCACGCCAGCCTGAGCCAGGCGACCACCGAAGTAACCGCCGGTACCGCCGGCGCCGAGGATCAGGATGCGCATTGCACGTTCACCGTTTTCTGGGGAATCAGGAGTGCGATTGTGCCGGAGATTGCGGCCAACGGCGGAGCCCCTCGTGGTGGTTCGCGCAGTTGGTTTCATGAGCTGGGCCGTGTGTGCTGGGTTCGCGGGGGACGCCGTGAACCCGTCCATGGGGGCTTAGCCGCGCCATCCATGGCGCGGATACCCCCGCGAATCCAGCGCACACGACCCCTGACAGTTTCCGGGCGCGGCCACCACGGAAAGCAGATCAAGAGCGGAAGCGGGTCGCTCGCTGCGCGAGCTCGTGTAGAGCGGTGCTCAGGGTAGTTGTTCGCTGAAGTCTTCGGTGTAGCCCAATAGCAGTGTGGTGCGGGTGGCCAGCGTTGCAGCCAGTTGTGCCCAGGTGTCGTGCGTTCCGGCCGCGTAGATGCGCTGCAGGTCCGCGGCCAACGCGCTCGCCTCTGCAGGCGACGGTGCGCTGTCGCGCTGGAAGCCGAGCCACGATGCGCCGAGTCCGAACAGACGGTAGTCGTAGCGCTCCTGCAGATGCCGGATCAGGGCGTGGTTCTGGAAGATGTCCCAGTCCGCGCTGAAGTAGCCGTTGGGCAGGGCGGCGATCAGCAGGTCGTCACTGGCTACGGGCACCTGCTGCACGCAGACCGCGTCATCGATGATGAGATCAGGTGTCGCATTGGCAGCGACCAGCGCCTCGATGTCCTCGTCGCTGCACATCAACGTACCCGCCAACGCGGTCCACTGCAGCCGATGCGTGGAATGCTCAAGCTGCGCGACGACGTGCGCCAGCAACCGCTCGCGTGCCGCCAACGCATCTTCCGGCGTCGCCGGGTCTTCATCCTCGTACAGCGCGATGCGCTCGTCGTCGGACGCGTGCATGCTGGTGTAGCGGCACTGGCCGACATCGTCGAGCGTGCACAGATAACGATGAAGGGGATCAGCCGTCTGCAGCGAGGCCAGGCAACCCAGCACCTCATCCAGCATGGGCGAATCGCTCAGCAGGACATGGCTGAAGGCATCGATCGGACCATCCGACACGGCCTTGTCCAACGCAATGGAAGTGATCTTCATCTCTACAGCCTAGCCGTAATCCGAAACGAAAAGAGCCAAGCATCGGCCTTACCGTGAACGCTCCATCCACGCATGGCGTGGATCCATCGTGTCGACCAAGGTCGACACCTACCAACAGCGACCGGAAACTGTCAGGGGTGGGGCGGTGTGGGGGTGCAGGACCGTTGGCGCCATGGATGGCGCCATCGAGCCCCCACGGACGGGTTTACGGCGTGTCCTGCACCCCCACACCGCCCCGCCCAACTCGTGATGCTTCCGCCTCGGCTGTTGCTGTTGCCGGCCAGCGGCCGGCACTACCACTGCAGGTGCAGGGCCGCAGGCCCTGCAGGCACCCCTCAGCTACGCATGCCCACGCCACGGCGCAGCAACCACAGCGCCAGCGCCGTCAGCACCACCACGAATCCGATCATCAGCCCGTAGGCCACCGGCAGCGGCACATCGCTGCTGCCCAGCAGGCCATAGCGGAATGCATTGACCATGTAGAAGATCGGATTCGCGTGCGTGGCGGCCTCGGCCCAGCCCGGCAGCAGCTTCACCGAATAGAACACGCCACCCAGGTAGGTCAGCGGGGTCAGGATGAAGGTCGGCACGATCGCCACGTCATCGAATTTCTTCGCATACACCGCATTGATGAAACCGGCCAGCGAGAAGATCGTCGCACCCAGGATCACCGTGGTCAGCATCACCAGCGGGTGCGGAATGCGCACCGGGGTGAAGAACATCGCGATGATCAGCACGATCACGCCCACCATCAGGCCGCGCAGCACCGCACCGGCCACGTAGCCCCACAGGATCACCCAGTTCGGCATCGGGCTGACCAGCAGCTCTTCCACGTGGCGGCCGAACTTGGCGCCGAAGAACGAGGAGCTGATGTTGCCGTAGCTGTTCTGGATCACGCTCATCATCACCAGGCCCGGCACGATGAACTGCATGTAGGTGTAGCCGCCCATGTCCCCCACGCGCGACCCGATCAGGTTGCCGAAGATCAGGAAGTACAGGGTCATGGTGATCGCCGGCGGCACCAGGGTCTGGCCCCAGATGCGCATGATGCGGGCGACTTCGCGGCGCACGATGGTCATCAGTGCGACGCGGTTGCGCTGGCCGTCGGTCAGCTCGGTGGTGCTCATGCAGGCTTCTCCAGGTTGCCGGTGAGGCGCACGAACAGCTCCTCCAGGCGGTTGCTCTTGGTACGCATCGAACGCACACGGATACCGGACTCGTTGAGCGTGGCAAACACGCGGTTGAGGTCCATTGCGCGCGGCATGTCGATGTCCAGCGTGTGTGGGTCCGGTGCGGTCAGCGTCGCGCCCTCGATCACCGGCAGCTGCGCCGGCAGGTCACCGTCGATGTCCAGCAGGAAGCCTTCCACGTCCAGCTTGGCCAGCAGGGTGCGCATCGGCCCCTGCTCGACGATCTGGCCATGATTGATGATCGCCAGGTGGCGGCACAGGTACTCGGCTTCTTCCAGGTAGTGCGTGGTGAGGATGATCGTGGTGCCGGCGGCGTTGATCTCCTTCAGCACGCGCCACATGTCGCGGCGGATCTCGATGTCCACGCCGGCGGTCGGCTCGTCCAGGATCAGCAGGCGCGGGCGGGTCATCATCGCGCGGGCGATCATCAGCCGGCGCTTCATGCCACCGGACAGCGTACGGCTCATCACCTGTGCCTTTTCCCACAGGTGGGCGCGCTTGAGTTCCTCTTCGGCACGCTGCTCGGCTTCCTCGCGCGGCACGCCATAGAAACCGGCGTAGTTCACCAGGATGTCGAAGGGCTTTTCGAACAGGTTGAAGTTGATTTCCTGCGGCACCAGCCCGATCAGGCGCATGGTGGCGCTGCGGTTGCGCACCAGGTCGCTGCCGAATACTTCCACCTGGCCCTCGCTGAGGTTGACCAGGGAGCTGATGATGCCGATCAGGGTGGACTTGCCGGCACCGTTGGGGCCGAGCAGGGCGAAGAAGTCGCCCGGGGCCACTTCCAGGGAAACCCCCTTCAGGGCCTGGGTGCCGTTGTCATAGGTCTTGCGCAGGTCGCGCACGCGCAGGGCGGGCGCCGTATCGTTCTGGGATGCCAAGCTCGAAGCCTTCGCGCCCATGGGCTGGCGCTGGAGAGGGGCGGGGAGGGGCTATTATAGAAGACCCCGAGGGCTTGCCCCGGCTACACACTGTCCCGAAAAGTCGTGCCTGTTCAATTCCCCCTCAAGCTGGTCGGCTGCCGCATGCTGGCCCCGACCGTCGGCCACTACCAGTTCGTGCGTGACGATGGACAGCCGCTGGATTTCCAGCCCGGCCAGTTCATCCAGGTCCATTTCAGCTACGCCGACGGCACCGAAACCAAGCGCAGCTACTCGCTGGCGACCATCCACGACCACGCGCTGGGCCCGGGCGAGGCGGTGGATATCGCGGTCAGTTTCGTCCCCGGCGGCGCCGCCACGGCCCTGTTCGAGGCGCTGGAGCAGGGCGGCCAGATCAGTGCGTCCGGCCCCTATGGCCGGTTCTGCCTGAATCCCGGTGATCACAACGCCCGCTACCTGCTGATCGCCACCGGTACTGGCGTTACCCCGTACCGCTCGATGCTGCCGCTGCTGGAAACGGCCATGGCCGAGCGCGGCGTGCAGATCGTGCTGCTGCAGGGCGCGCGCAGCCCGGGTGAGCTGCTGTACAGCGAAGATTTCTACAGCTTCGCCGAAAAACACCCGAACTTCCGCTATGTTCCATGCCTGTCGCGCGAACTGCCGGCTGATCCGCACCCGGACGTGCAGCACGGCTACGTCCAGCAGGCGCTGGCCGGCTTCACCCCGGACCCGGCCACCGACATCGCCTACCTGTGCGGCAACCCGGACATGGTCGATGCCTGTGCCGAACTGCTGAAGGCCGCTGGCCTGGGCAACCCGCAGATCCGCCGCGAGAAGTACGTCAGCAGCAAGTAAGTCAGGGTAGTGCCGGCCGCTGGCCGGCAACCCCATGAAACGGAGGCGGCATCACGCCGCCCCCGGTGTCCTGCCTCAGTACGCGATCCAGGCGTCGCGCCACGCATAGCCGGTGCCCGGACGATAGGCATCGGCATTGATGTTGCACCAGGCGCCTTCCGGGAACGGGCGGCAGGCATACAGCTTGCCGTCAGTGCCCTTCACCACGGTCTCGCCCGGCTTGTAGTTGCCGAGGCCGGCCGGGTACACGAAGTCGAAGTCGCCGCCCGGCGGGTCGACCGGATCGATCGGGCCCGGCCCCGGCACCTGGGTTTCCAGCTGGAAGCGGTTGCCCGGCTTCAGGTACACGCGGTTGTCGGTGGCCGAGGCGACCGGCGTGATCACGCCGTTCTTCATCACGCCCACGCGCGCATGCTGTGCACTGGCATTGACCTTGCGGGCCAGGGCCAGCGGCCACTGAGTCGGGCTGGTCTGGCCAGCGGCCAGCTTGGTTTCCACGCGCTCCAGATCGTTGCCGTTGGCATTGAACACACGCAGGGTCACGGTGCTGTCCACGTCCAGTGCGCCATTGGCGGTCACCGCGCCGGCATCCTGCCACTGCGGCGGCGGAACCACGCCACCGCCACCTTCGAAGCGCACGTCCATGCAGGTGTAGAAGGCTTCCTGCGAATCCGAGCGCTGCCAGGTGTTGTAGATGATGTGCTGGCCACTGCGCTTGGGCAGCGGGCAGTCCAGCTTGTAGACACCGCCTTCGGACAGCGGCACGTTGCCCAGGGTGCAGAATTCCTGCAGGTCGGCCCAGCGCAGCGGGCTGCCCGGCTGCCAACCGTCACGGGTGACGTAGAACTTCCACTCGCGGGTGGCGTGCGGCGCCGGCGCCAGGAATTCGAAGGTGTAGCGGCCACGCGAATCGGCGCGCACCGGCGTGGTCGGCCAGTCGCTGCGATTCAGATCGAGGCCGCGGTACTTGGGGATGCTGGCGCTGCACAGCTCGCCATCGCGCACCAGGTCGCGGTGGTTGCCATTGGCGTTGCCGTGGGCGATCGCGCTCCAGTCATAGAACGGCTGCGCGCCGCCGATGGCCTTGGCCGCGGCACAGGCCGGGTTGGTCGGGTTTTCCGGATTGCCTTCGTGGCACTGCTTCACGCGGCTGAGCGGCTTGGACATGGTGCCGTGGGCGAGGGCGCTGCCGGACAGGGCCAGGCCGGCAACGACGGACAGAGCGAGGACTGCCCGGTGGGACAGATGCATGCAGGAACTCCTTTGCGAAGTGTGGGAAACCTCGCGCAGTCTTCACATGCAGGGCCGTCGGCAACATCGGACAAGTTTGAAATCGATGGCGGCTGTGTTCGATCTGCAACACGGTGCTCACTGTGCCGCCATCCGGGCGAAAGGCGGTGCACTGTGCACCGCCTCCCGCATCACTGCCTCAGTACGCGATCCACGCATCGCGCCATGCTGCACCCACGCCCGGCCGGTAGGCTTCGGCGTTGACGTTGCACCATGCACCTTCCGGGAACGGGCGGCAGGCATAAAGCTTGCCGTCGCCGCCCTTCACCACGGTCTGGCCCGGCACGTAGCTGCCGATTCCAGCGGGATACACGTGGTCGAAATCACCGCCCGGTGATGGCGTGCCGGGGTCGGGCACCTGGGTATCGAGCTGGAAGCGGTTGCCATCCTTCAGGTACACGCGGTTGGCGGTGGCCGAGGCCGTCGGTGTGATCACGCCATTGCTGAGCACGCCCACGCGTGCGTGCTGGGCGCTGGTATTGACCTTGCGGGCCAGCGCCAACGGCCACTGCGCGGCCGCAGTCTGGCCACTGGCCAGGGTCGCTTCCACGCGTTCGACATCATTGCCGTTGGCGTTGAACACGCGCAACGCCAGGGTGGTGCCGACCGGCAGCTCGCCGCGCGCGGTGACCGGGCCGGCATCCTGCCACTGCGCTGCGGGCGGGGTGCTGCCACCGCCTCCTTCAAAGCGCACGTCCATGCAGGTGTAGAACGCTTCGGTCGAATCCGAGCGCTGCCAGGTGTTGTAGATCACATGCTGGCCGCTGCGCTGTGGCAGCGTGCACTGCAGCTTGTAGGTGCCATCGGCCGACAGCGGCGTGTTGCCCAGCGTGCAGAACTCCTGCAGATCGGCCCAGCGCAGCGGGCTGCCCGGTTGCCAGCCGTCGCGGGTGACGAAGAAGCGCCAGTCACGCGTGGCGTGCGGCGCGGTTGCCTTGAACACGAAGGTGAACTTGCCGTTGGCATCTGGCTGGATCGGCGTGGTCTGCCAGTCGCTGCGGTTTACATCCAGCCCGCGGAAGGTCGGGTTGTTGCCGCTGCACAGCTTGCCGTCGGGCACCACGGCCTGGTGGTTGCCGTTGGCATTGGCCTGGTTGATGCCGTTCCAGTCGTAGAACGCCTGCGAACCGCCCACCGCTTTCGCGGCGGCGCAGGCCGGGTTGGTCGGGTTCTCCGGATTGCCCTGGAAGCAGGCATAGACGCGGCTGACCGGCGTGGTCATGGTGCCGTGGGCGAATGCGTTGCCGGCCAGGCACAGGCCCGCAGCGGCGAACGAGGTGGCCAGCAATAGCGGTGTGCATCGGAATGACATGGCGCTTCCTTGTGGTCGTCGAAAGAGAACGGTGACCGCAGGAGCTGCGCTGCACGGCGGACTTTCGGCGGCACCACAGCGAGTATCGAGTCGCGATGCAGACTGAGGAACCACGGAAGCGCCGATCCGTGACTGGGGGTGTGAAGCCCTTCCCGCAGGCTTCACGTGGGGCTGAACGGATGCGTTGGCGGTCACGGGATCGGCGTGGCATCGATCACGTCGTGGAGATCCTGCTACGTCGGCGCCATACCCACTCGATCTGCCTGGCACGAGAAGCAGCCGTGGGCCGCGTTGTGCAGCTGCACGAAGGCCACGGCAGGGTCGGCAAACAGCGCGTCCAGCCGGGCGGCAACATCAGTGCCCGCGCTGATCTCTGCGGCCAGCATCAATGCAGCCTGGTCATAGGCGCGCAACGAGATCGTACGGCGCTGTACATAGGCGGGTACCTCGCCCGGCGGCAGCACGCAGCGCGTTACGCCACGCTGCACGAAGATCGGGCCCGAGGCGTGATAGGGCGAGTGCAGCGGCAGGTGCACATGGGACAACAGCAGCAGCTCGCTGCCGCTGGGCGGATCGCTCAGGCCGATCCTGCAGGGGTGTCCTCCTGTTTCGCCGGCCCAGCGACGCTGGATGCCGAGCGCAGCCAGCGCGGTGTCACTCTTCTCGAACAGGTGCTGGAAGGGGCGGTGGTCGAGGCCACCGAGGTACCACGCATGCATGGGCGTCTCCTTGGTTTTCCCCGGATTCTGCGCACGCACCGGCCGTCATGCTCGCCGTTTTCAGACCCGGCATCGCCATCGGGCCAGGCAGTGCCACGGGGATCGCACCGCAAGGCGCTAAGATGCGCGCGCCGCCCCGGCCGATGAGCGCCGCATGTCCCTGGATTTCCCCACCATCACCGTGCTTGGCTTCCTGCTCTGCATCGGCATTGCGGTGGGGTTCTCATTGCTGCTGGTGGTGCTGCGCGGGCAACCGGTGCTGCGCCTGTGGACCGCCAGCCTGTGGCTGCTGACCCTGGGCGTGACCCTGCTGGCGCTGCGCCCCTACCTGCCGTTGGCGCCGGCCATACTGGCCGGGAATGCGGCGATGGCCGGTTGCGCGGTGCTGATGCTGCGCGGCGTGGCGCTGCATCTGGAACAGCCGCTGCCGCTGTGGCGGCCGTTGTTGATGGCAGCCGCGTTCATGGCCTGCATCTTCGCCTTCCTGGTGCTCTGGCCGGACCTGGGCGTGCGCCTGCAGGTGTTCAGTGTGTTCACGCTGCTGGTCGATGGCTGGATCGCATGGCTGCTGCTGCGGCATGCCCCCGTGCAGCAGCGCACCAGCTGCCGTCTGGCGGCGGCGGTGTTCCTGGCCGAGGCGGCACTGTACGCGGTGCGCCTGTTCCTGCCGGTGGCGCCCGATGCCGGTGAGGACATCATGCGCACCGGCACGCCGATGTTCGTCACCTACATTGCCGGGGTGATGCTGGAGCTGGCGCGATGTTTCGCGATGGTGCTGCTGCTGGTCGAGCGCATGCTGGTCGATCTGCGGCGTGCGGCACGCACCGATGGCCTGACCGGGCTGCTCAACCGCAGCGCGGTGCTGGCCGATGGCCAGGCGCAGTTGCAGCGGCTGCGTCGGCAGGGCCGGCCGCTGGCCCTGTTGCTGGTCGACGTCGATCACTTCAAGCAGATCAACGACCGCTGGGGCCACCTGGCCGGTGACCAGGTACTGCGTCACTTCGCTGCGCTGCTGCAGCATGGTTTGCAGGGCCACGACACGCTGCTGGGCCGCTACGGTGGCGAGGAGTTCGTGCTGGTGCTGGCCGGCAGCACACAGGGTGAAGCGATGGCGTGGGCCGCCGCGATCCGTACCGCTCTGCAGCAGAAGCCGGCGCGGCTGGGCACCGGGCCGGTGACGGTCACCGCCAGCATCGGCCTGGCCATGGACGACGGCCATGGCGACCTGTCCACGCTGCTGGCAGCGGCGGATGCGGCGCTGTACCGGGCCAAGGCCGCAGGCCGCGACCGCCTGGCCTGCGCCACGCCGGCGGAGATTTCGCGTCTGCCCATCGCCGACGACGCCGTGCCCGTGTAAGTTGAGTCACATCTTCCGCGGCAGCCCGTCGTGGTTGCCAGGAACGTCCTCCAGGGGAAACGAGTACGATGCAAAGACACCACCTCGCGTTGGCCGCAGCGTTGGCCAGCCTGATGCTTGCCGGTTGCAGCCAGTCACCATCACCCGGCGCCGAAAGCGCCAGCGATGCACCCAGCCGCCGTTTCGGCACGATCGACTTCCAGCCCTGCACGTTGTCCACCGAAGGCGCCAGCGCCAACGTGGAAGCGCAGTGCGCCACCCTGCAGGTGCCGGAGGACCGGGCCCAGCCCGATGGCCGACGCATTGGCCTGCGCATCGCCTGGCTGGAATCGGGCAGCAGCGGCTCCAGCCAGCCCGACCCGGTGTTCTTCCTGGCCGGTGGTCCCGGCCAGGCGGCCAGCGAAGTGGCGGTCATCGTCGATACCGCGCTGCGCCAGGTGCGCAAGCAGCGCGACATCTTCCTTGTCGACCAGCGGGGTACCGGTGGCTCCAACCCGCTCAGCTGCCTCGGCGCGGACGGCAAGGACCTGCAGATGGACGAGGACGCCGCTCCCACCGAGGCGTCGCTGCGCGACTACGCGCAGCGCTGCGCGGCCTCGCTGCAGGGGCGTGCCGATGCCCGCTTCTACACGACCACCGAAGCCATCGCCGACCTGGATGCGGTACGCCAGGCCTTGGGCGTGGACCGGATCAACCTGGTCGGCGGCTCCTACGGTACCCGCGTGGCCCAGCGCTATGCCGGTGCCTATCCGCAGCACACCCGCAGCATCGTCATCGATGGCGTAGTGCCCAATGAACTGGTGGTGGGCGGCGACTTCGCCACGACGTTCGAGGATGCGATCGCCCTGCAGTCGGCGCAGTGCCGCAAGGATGCCGCCTGCAGCAAACGCTTCCCGACCGACACCCGCGCGCAGCTGCGCAGCGTGGTCGAGACCCTGCGCCGTGCGCCGGTCTCGGTGGAGTATCGCGACCCCGGCACCAACCAGACCCGGCAGGATGTGCTGAGTCCGGACAGCGTGATCGGCCTGGCGTTCGCCTTCTCCTATGTGCCGCAGTATTCCTCGCTGCTGCCGCTGGTGCTCGATGAAGCCGCGCACGGCCGCTATGCACCGCTGGCGTCGCTGGCACGCGGTGCGAACCGCAGCATGGATTTCCAGATCAACCGAGGCATGCAGTGGTCGGTGATCTGCAGCGAGGATGCGCCGCGCTACAAGGCGCCGGCCGAGGACCCGGAGCGACTGTTCGGCAACGACGTGGCCAGCGCCTTCTTCGCGGCCTGCCCGGTATGGCCGTACCAGCCGGCGCCAGCGGCCAATGCCGTGCCGCTGCGCAGCGACGTACCGGCGCTGCTGCTGTCCGGTGAACTCGACCCGGTGACGCCACCACGCTATGCCGAACAGGTCCTCAAGGGCCTGCCGAATGGCCGCGCGCTGGTCGCCCGCGGCCAGGGCCACGGCACGCTGAGTGCCGGCTGCATGCCGCGCCTGCTCGGCCAGTTCATCGACAAGACCGATGCCAAGGCGCTGGATGCCGGCTGCCTGGACACGCTGAGCTACGTGCCGGCGTTCACCTCGTTCAACGGATGGGAACCATGATCGTCGCCGACAACCTGCACAAGGCTTTCGACACCCGCACCGGCCGCATCCAGGCGGTCTCCAACGTCGGCTTCCGCGCCGAGGACGGCCGCATCACCGGCCTGCTGGGCCCCAATGGTGCCGGCAAGACCACCACCATGCGCATGCTGTACACGCTGATGACCCCGGACCAGGGCAGCATCAGCGTCGATGGTGTCGATGCCGCACGCAATCCTGTGGAAGTACGCCGCCACCTTGGCGTGCTGCCCGATGCGCGTGGCGTCTACAAGCGCCTGACCGCGCGCGAGAACATCGCCTACTTCGGCGAACTGCATGGCCTGTCGGCCGAGCGCATCCGCGAACGCATCGAAGTGCTGTCGCATGCCCTGGACATGGGTGACATCCTCGACCGCCAGACCGATGGCTTCTCGCAGGGCCAGCGCACCAAGACCGCGATCGCCCGCGCGCTGGTGCACGACCCGCGCAACGTCATTCTGGATGAGCCGACCAACGGCCTGGACGTGATGACCACGCGCGCACTGCGCCGCTTCCTGCTGGGCCTGCGCGAAGAGGGCCGCTGCGTGATCCTGTCCAGCCACATCATGCAGGAGGTGGCCGCGCTGTGCGATCACATCGTGATCATCGCCAAGGGCACGGTGATGGCGGCCGGCAGCGCCGATGAACTGCGTGCGCAAGCCGGCGAATCCAACCTGGAAGACGCGTTCGTGAAACTGATCGGCAGCGAAGAGGGCCTGCACGCATGAGCATGATGTCGACCCTGATGACGGTGATGCGCAAGGAACTGCGCGACCTTTCCCGTGATCGCCGCACGCTGCTGCTGACCCTGCTGTTCGGGCCGCTGCTGTACCCGGTGCTGCTGCTGGGCATGGGCAAGCTGGCCGAGAGCCGGGTACGCACCCAGATCGAGCAGCCGCTGCAGATTCCGACCATCGGTGCGGACAACGCCCCCAACCTGGTGCGTTTCCTCGCCGCGCAGGGGCTGAACACCGCACCTGCACCGAAGGACCTGGCCGAGGCCATCCGCAGCCAGGAGATCGACGTGGCGCTGCGCATCAGCGATGACTTCGGCAAGGACTGGGCCGATGGCAAGCCGGCGCTGGTGGAGGTGATCAAGGACAGTACCCGTCGTGCCGCCGAAGTGCCCAGCGCACGTCTGGAGGCGGCACTGGCCACCTACAACGGCCAGGTGGGGGCACTGCGATTGATGGCGCGCGGCATCGACGCACAGGTGGCGCGGCCGCTGGATGTGGCGCGCCAGGACCTGGCCAGTGCCGAGGCCAAGCGCGGCATGATCCTGTCGATGCTGCTGCCGGTGCTGCTCACGCTGACCTCGTTCATCGGCGGCGCCTACCTGGTGATGGACGCCACCGCCGGCGAGCGCGAGCGGCAGTCACTGGAACCGCTGCTGGCCACGCCCGGCTCGCGCAGCGCGATCGTCAGCGGCAAGATCGCGGCTGCCTGCGTGGTCGGGTTCGTATCGCTGCTGCTGACCCTGGTGGCGTTCAAGGTGAGCGCACAGATCGCGCCCGGCAACATCGGCCGCCAGTTCAACATGAACGTCACCTCGATGCTGCAGATGCTGCTGGTGATGTTGCCGATGCTGATGATCGGCACCTCGCTGCTGACCTTCCTGTCGGCGGCGGCCAAGAGCATGAAGGAAGCGCAGAGCCACATGACCTGGCTGATGCTGCTGCCGATGATGCCCGGCTACGCGCTGGTGGCCTATCCGCTGAAGAGCGAGCTGTGGCAGTACGCCGTGCCGTTCCTGTCGCAG
This sequence comes from Stenotrophomonas genospecies 3, assembly GCF_054473855.1. NCBI lineage: Bacteria > Pseudomonadati > Pseudomonadota > Gammaproteobacteria > Lysobacterales > Lysobacteraceae > Stenotrophomonas > Stenotrophomonas genospecies 3. The sequence continues at coordinate 92,560 of NZ_JBTMUR010000009.1, read as the reverse complement.
AACCAGATGCTGTTGAAGGTGATCCGCCACGAGACCATCACGCCGTCGGTCTGGGCCATCTATCTCGGTGCCAGCCTTGGCCTGGCCGCAGTGCTGTGGTTCGCCGCCGTGCGCCGTTACCACAACGAGCGTCTGGCGATCTCGGGCTGACTGCAAAAAGGGGACGGAGGGGATTAAGTCGTTTTTAACCCTCCGCCCCCTTCTTCTGAGGGCGCCCCCGCTTGCGCAGCACCACGGGGCGGCCCAGTGTCTGTTCCACCATCCGCAGGTAAGCTGCATTTCCCAACGGATGCTGCCCGGCACTGTGCGCGCGTATTGCCGGCAGGTCGGCGGACGCGTTCACGTCCCGCAGGAACTGCGCATAGAGCGTCGTCCGCTGTCGCTTGGTCGAGGCCAGTGCCCGAAAGGCGGGATGTTCTGTCAGCATCGGATCATCGCGGCGCTGCAGGTTTCCATGCACGCTCGACCAAGGGTGATCTTCCGGGGCGCCTGTCATGCCTGCACGAACCGGATTGAGTTCGATGTAGCGATAGACGCTGAGCAGATAGGCGTCGCTGTCCACCATCGAAGAATGGAAGCGGCCCTGCCAGAGTGGTCCGCTGCGCTCATGCCGCTGATTGAACGCCTGGACATAGTTGTTGCCCTGCATCCGCATCGCGTTGGCCAAGCCGGCCTGAGTGGAGGGTGTGGCCAATAGATGGACGTGATTGCCCATCAATACATAGGCATGCAGCGCGACCTGATGCTTCAGGAAGGCGCTGTGCAAAAGGTGCAGAAACAGCTGGCGGTCGATATCGTCAACGAAGATCGCCCCCTTGTTCACACCGCGCTGGGTTACGTGATACGGCTGTTCGGCCAACATCAGGCGTGCTTGTCGAGGCATGGCAGTTCAGGGGTTTCAAGGAATCATCAGCCTGCCGCTTCCGTGACCGCGAAGGGCATCAGGCGATGCCGCGAGTTGATGTGGGGGAGGGCAGAAGCGACTTAATCCCCTCCGTCCTCTTTTCCATACCGCGCAGGCGTCACCCCTATCTCGCGCTTGAACACGGCGATGAAGGCACTGGGTGTGTCGTAGCCCATCGACAGCGCGACGCTGATCACCGGCTCGCCGGACAGCAGGCGTGGCAGTGCCAGCAGCACCCGCAGGCGTTGCCGCCACTGGCTTGGCGACAGGCCGGTCTCGGCCAGCCAATGGCGGGCGAGGCTGCGGCTGGACAGACCGCTGCTGGCGGCCCAGTCCTCGATGCTGCGGTTGTCGTGCGGTGCGCGCGCCAGTGCGGCGGCAAGTTTCTGCAGTCGCCGGTCACGCGGTTGCGGCAGGGCCAGCGGCAATGGCGAGCTGGCGCCAATCTCATCGGCGATCACACCGGCCAGTCGTGCCTGTGTGGCATCCAGAGGAACATGCGGCCACTGCAGCGCCCGAATCACCGCGGCCTGCAGCAGCGGCCCCGGCTGGAAGATGCGAGGGGCTGCAGGCAGGTCGGTGCAGGCCTGCGCGCTGAAGTACAGGCTCCAGCCGTCGAACGCACTGGTACTGGCCAGTGCGTGGGGCAGCGAAGGCGGTATCCAGGCGACATGACCCGCCGGCAGCAGCCAGTGCAGGTCGCCCACCTCGATCCGCAGCAGGCCCTGATGTGCACCCAGCAGCTGCCCGCGGGCGTGCTGGTGGCGTGCCGTGCGGCGCGGACCCGGCAGGCGCAGCTGCGCCCCCAGCAACGCAGGCCCGTCGGCGGCATTGGCCAGTGCCGGGTCAATCAATGCGGTGGTTGTCTGATCTGCCATATCGATTGGCAGTTATACGGCAGAAACGTCGCGTCCGGGCTCCGACACTGGAGCCCACTTCAACGGAGCGCTTCCCCATGCAGCCACAGGACATTCTTCCGGACCATCAGAACGAGGTGCAGGTAAATGGCCTCACCGTGCGCAAGGGCAGCGTCGGTGCCTTCCTGGCCAGCGTCCGTGCCTGGCAGGATCCCACCAGCGATGATGCCACCCGCGCCACTGCCGAAGCCGACCTGCGTGCGTTGCTGCCCGGCCTGCATGCGCTGGGCCTGTTCCAGGTGCTGGCTGCGCGCGATCCGGCGTTGCAGCGCCTGATTGATGGCGCTGCCTGAAACGGACAAGGCCCGGACATGCCGGGCCTTGGCGTCATCAAGGGGCAGAAACGACTTAATCCCCTCCGTCCCCTTTTTTGCGGTCAGCCGCCCGGTGCGAACACCAGGGTGCGGCGGGTGGTGACCGGCGCGTTGACCGGCTCGAAGCGCCAGCGCTTGACCGCGTTCAGGGCTTCGCGGTCGAAGGTCCGTCCCGACGTCGCGCGCAGCACGCGGGCGCTGACCACTGAGCCGTCGGTACCGACGGTGATCTCCACCAGCACTTCGCCCGACGTTCCCGAACGCAGTGCCTCGGCCGGATAGCGCGGCGCCGGCGTGCTGACCGGGCGGAGGGTGGGAGCTGCCGCGGCGGCTGCCTGGCGTGCGGCGCTGGCCTGTTGGGCGGCGGCCTGCTGCTGTTTCTGTTCGGCATCGCGACGGGCCGCGGCCTGGCGCTCCGCCTCCTGGCGCTCGTTGTCGCGGCGTGCGGCATCCTGCTGCGCGGCAATCTGCTTGGCCGCATCGGCTTCCTTGGCGCGCTGCTCGGTCAGGCGCTGCTGTTCGGCCTGCTGCTTGGTCCGGTCTTCGGCGTCCTTCCTGGCCTTCTCGGCTTCGGTCTCGGTGCGCTTGGCCGCATTTTCCACGCCCTTGGCCAGGCCTTCCTTCAGGCGCGGCAGGGCGGGAGCGGAGGCATCCACCTTCTCGATCAGTGCCACCAGGCGCTGCGCCTCGGTGTAGTCCTCGCGGCCCAGGTGCTGCTCGGCGGCGATCAGGGTGTAGGGCAGCAGGTCGGTCAGCGCGCTCTTCACCGACGCGTCGTCCGGTGTCTTGTCGCGCAGGGCGAGGTAGTACTCGATGGCGTTGTCGCCGGCCGGCGCGTACATGCGGTTCTCGCGCAGTGCCTGGCTGGCCGATTCACGCAGCTGTTCGGTGCCCATGGACTGCACCTTGGCGGCGACCACCGGTGCGGCCGGTGCAGCGGTGGCGGGTGCGGCGGCCGGGGCCGGTGCTGCAGATTCTTCCTTTCCCGAGCAGGCGGCCAGCGCCAGTGCCAAAGCAACCGGCAGCCACCGGCGCGCGGCGGTGATCGTTGAGACGTGCGACATCCTGCTCCCCTCTAGAAGACGACGTGACGTAAATCATTGATACGCATGGCCGGGACCTGTGGTCCGGGCGCGGAACGATGACGTTTCCCGACGCCACCGCCGGCAACGGCGAGGGTGCAATCTAGCATCCCGGCCGCCGCCGCGTACAAGGGGCAGGGGCCGGGATGGGGCAGCGGCGAAGGACCGCTGCCGGTTGCCGCATCAGTGGTCGTGCGACTTGCTGTGGCTGTTGGACATCAGCTTGTCGGTCCAGGCAATACCGATCGCCGACAGGATGAACACGCAGTGGATGATGGTCTGCCACAGCACGCCTTCCTGGGTCATGGTCGTGCAGGTATCGACACCAGCGTTGTAGAAGCTGGTCGAAGCCGACGACACTGCTGCTGCCCATTGTTCCGGCTTGCACAGCGGCAGTCCCTTCAGCGCGCTGGTGGCGATGAAGGTCTTCAGCAGGTGGATCGAGGAGATGCCGATGATCGCCATTGCCAGCTTCACCTTCAGCACGCTGGCGTTGACGTGGCTCAGCCATTCCGGCTGGTCCGGGTGGCCTTCCAGGCGCAGGCGCGAGACGAAGGTCTCGTAGCCACCGACGATCACCATCACCAGCAGGTTGGAGATCATCACCACGTCGATCAGGCCCAGCACGATCAGCATGATCTGCTGTTCGCCCATCGAGACCGAGTGGGACAGCAGGTGCCACAGTTCCTTGCCGAACAGGAACACGTAGACGCACTGGGCAAGGATCAGGCCCAGGTACAGCGGCAGCTGCAGCCAGCGCGAGGCGAAGATCAGCGAGGACAACGGGGACAAGGGGCGAGGACTGTGGCTCATGCAGGACAGTGCGTTTCGGGGGAGCCGCGAGGTTACCGGCCCGTCGTGACGGTGCCAACCCAACTCTCGCACTAGACTTCAGGTTCCTTTCCGCACCCCGAGCCGCCGCCATGATCGACCTGTATTACTGGCCCACCCCGAACGGCCACAAAGTGACCCTGCTGCTGGAAGAAGCCGGCCTGGAGTACCGCATCCATCCGGTCAACATCGGCTCGGGCGACCAGTTCAAGCCGGAATTCCTTGCGATCTCGCCCAACAACAAGATGCCTGCGATTGTCGACCACGCCCCGGCCGATGGCGGCGCCCCGCAGAGCGTGTTCGAGTCCGGCGCCATCCTGCTGTACCTGGCCGAGAAGACCGGCCAGTTCCTGCCCAGCGACCCGCGCGGCCGCGTCACCACTCTGGAGTGGCTGTTCTGGCAGATGGCCGGCCTGGGCCCGATGAGCGGCCAGATGGGCCACTTCAACGTGTATGCGCCGGAAAAGATCCCCTACGCGATCGAGCGCTACGACAACGAAGTGCGCCGCCTGCACGGGGTGATGGACAAGCGACTGGCCCAGCACGCCTTCCTGGCTGGCGACGCGTACACCATTGCCGACATGGCCAGCTACCCGTGGATCGGTGCCTACGACAAGCTGCCGGTGGATTTCGCCGCGTTCCCGAACCTCAAGCGCTGGCACGAAGCGATTGCTGCACGCCCGGCCACCCAGCGCGCCTATGCCCTGCGCCAGCAGGTGAACCCCAACGCCGGCAAGCCGCTCAGCGACGAAGAGCGCAAGCACCTGTTCGGCCAGCGTTGACCCGGAACGGTGGGTGCCGACCGTTGGTCGGCACGCCTCATGGGCAGAAGGTCATGCTGCCTTCCCGCACCGGCTTGGTTAGGATGGAGGCTGACCGCCCCGCGTCCATCGCGGTGGCGGACCTGCCGTTTGCCGGGATCCTCCATGCGCCACCTGTTCGCTTCGCTCGCCCTCATGCTCGCCACCAGTACCGCCGCCCACGCTGAAAAGCTGACCCTGGAAGCCATCACCGGCCCGCTGCCGCTGTCCGGCCCGACCCTGATGAAACCGAAGGTCGCCCCCGATGGTTCGCAGGTCAGCTTCCTGCGCGGCAAGGACAGCGACCGCAACCAGCTGGACCTGTGGACCTACGACATCGGCAGCGGCCAGACCCGTCTGCTGGTGGATTCGAAGGAGGTGCTGCCCGGCACCGAGACCCTCAGCGATGAGGAAAAGGCCCGCCGCGAGCGCCAGCGCATCGCTGCGATGACCGGCATCGTCGATTACCAGTGGTCGCCGGACGCGCAGCGCCTGCTGTTCCCGTTGGGCGGCGAGCTGTACCTGTACGACCTCAAGCAGCAGGGCCAGGCCGCAGTGCGCCAGCTGACCCACGGCGAGGGCTTCGCCACCGACGCCAAGCTGTCGCCCAAGGGCGGTTTCGTCAGCTTCATCCGTGGCCGCAACCTGTGGGTGATCGACCTGGTCAGCGGCAGGCAGTTGCAGCTCACCCGCGACGGCAGCACCACCATCGGCAACGGCGTGGCCGAGTTCGTTGCCGACGAGGAAATGGACCGCCACACCGGTTACTGGTGGGCGCCGGATGATTCGGCGATCGCTTTCGCGCGCATCGATGAAGCACCGGTGCCGGTGCAGAAGCGCTACGAGGTCTACGCCGACCGCACCGACGTGATCGAGCAGCGTTACCCGGCCGCCGGCGACGCCAACGTGCGCGTGCAGCTGGGCGTGATCGCACCGGCCGCCGATGCGCAGCCGCGCTGGGTCGACCTCGGCAAGGAACAGGACATCTATCTGGCTCGTGTCGATTGGCGCGATGCGCAGCACCTGAGCTTCCAGCGCCAGTCGCGCGACCAGAAGCAGCTGGACCTGGTGGAAGTGGCGCTCGATTCCAATCGCCAGCGCGTGCTCGCCCACGAGACCAGCCCGACCTGGGTGCCGTTGCACAACAGCCTGCGTTTCCTCGATGACGGCAGCGTGCTTTGGTCGTCCGAGCGCACCGGTTTCCAGCATCTGTACCGCATCGACAGCAAGGGCAAGGCCACCGCGTTGACCCACGGCAACTGGCCGGTAGACGAACTGCTGGCGGTCGATGAGAAGGCTGGCAAGGCCTACTTCCGCGCCGGCATCGAGACCTCGCGCGAAAGCCAGATCTACGCGGTGTCGCTGCAGGGCGGTGAGCCGCAGCGCCTGTCGAAGGCACCGGGCATGCACAGCGCCAGCTTCGCCCGCAACGCCAGCGTCTATGTCGACAGCTGGTCCAACAGCACCACGCCGCCGCAGATCGAACTGTTCCGCGCCAATGGTGAGAAGATCGCCACCCTGCTCGAGAACGATCTGGCGGACCCGAAGCATCCGTATGCGCGTTATCGCGATGCGCAGCGCCCGATCGAGTTCGGCACGCTGACCGCGGCCGACGGCAAGACCCCGCTCAACTACAGCCTGATCAAGCCGGCCGGCTTCGATCCGTCCAAGCGTTACCCGGTGGCGGTGTACGTCTACGGTGGCCCGGCCAGCCAGACCGTCACCGACAGCTGGCCCGGCCGTGGCGACCACCTGTTCAACCAGTACCTGGCCCAGCAGGGCTACGTGGTGTTCTCGCTGGACAACCGCGGCACCCCGCGCCGTGGCCGTGACTTCGGTGGCGCGTTGTACGGCAAGCAGGGCACGGTGGAAGTGACCGACCAGCTGCGCGGCGTGACCTGGCTGAAGCAGCAATCGTGGGTGGACCCGGCGCGCATCGGCGTGCAGGGCTGGTCCAACGGTGGCTACATGACCCTGATGCTGCTGGCCAAGGCCTCGAACCAGTACGCCTGTGGCGTGGCCGGTGCGCCGGTGACCGATTGGGGCCTGTACGACAGCCACTACACCGAACGCTACATGGACCTGCCGGCGCGCAACGAAGCGGGTTACCGCGAAGCGCGCGTGCTGACCCATATCGACGGCCTGCGCTCGCCGCTGCTGCTGATCCACGGCATGGCCGATGACAACGTGCTGTTCACCAACTCGACCAGCTTGATGAGTGCGCTGCAGAAGCGTGCACAGCCGTTCGAACTGATGACCTATCCGGGTGCCAAGCACGGCCTGTCCGGTGCCGATGCGTTGCATCGCTACCGCGTCGCCGAAGCCTTCCTGGGACGTTGCCTGAAACCCTGATCACCCGCCGGGAAGGAGCCCGCCGATGACCCTGCCACCACCGATTCCCGCCCATCGACAGACGTCCGCCGGTTGGTGGTACCGTCATTGGCGCTGGGCGATGCCGTTGACGGTGGTGCTGGTGCTGGGCGGCGCCGGTGGCGTGGTGACCTGGAGCGTGCTGCGCTGGAGCGAGGCGGCACGCGAGAGCCCGCCGATGCGCGAAGCGTTGCGCCGCGCGGGCTGCAGCATCGAACTGGTGGAAGCCTTTGGCGAGCCGCTGCATATCGAATCGATGCCGCTGGGCAGCATGCAGACCGCGATGAACGGCCAGCGCGACGTCGGCCTGACCGTGGCCCTGGAAGGACCGCATGCGCACGGCCGGCTGTTCGTGCAGGGCAGCCGTCGCGATGAAGTCTGGGATTACCCGGTGATGTATGTACTGGCCGAAGACAAGCAGACCTTCGACCTGACTGCACTGGATGACGACGAGGCTGCGGGGGAGTGCGAGCTGCAGGCCTGCCGTGAGCGTGGCGAATGCCCGCTGACCGCCGCACTGTGACCGCAGGTCGCGCGGCCGGGTAAGGGCGGCCATGTAGAGTCGACTGTTAGTCGACTGCTCTCCACAAGACGCCTGAAAACCCCGCGCTGCGCGCGATAGTCGACTCTACCCATCAGCCGCGCCGTGACCTCCAGCCGATTGTCGCCATCGCCGTGAGCGCGTAAGTTGCGGGCAACCCTTTGCTGGAGTGTCCCATGAAGCCGATTGCGCTCGCTGTTGCCCTGGCCCTGACTGCCGCCCCGTTGCTGTCCGCACCACCGGCCCTGGCCGCGCCGGCTGCCAAGGCCGCGACTCCCGCCAGCCCTGCCTGGGTCGCCCGCAGCAATGCACTGGCGCAGATCCTGCTGGATGCGCAGGGGCCGTTCCAGCCGGAAGAAACCGGCTTCTTCGGCGTTCCCGGCTACGACGACAAGGTGGCCGACCTCGGCCCGGACAACGGCAAGCGCTACCGCGCCGCGATGGCCAAGGCCCGCGACGAACTGAAGGCGAAGCTGGCCACCGAGCAGGATCCCAATGTCCGCCAGGACCTGGAGATCATGATCCACGCCGCCAGCCAGAACATCGAAGGCAGCGAGCTCAACGAGAAGTACCTGTTGCCGTGGAGCGATGCGCCGCAGACGGTGTTCAGCGGCCTCAACCTGCTGCTGTCCGACCAGGTGCCGGCCGAGCGCCGGGCCAAGGCGATCGACCGCCTCAAGGCCTATGCCGGCCTGCAGCCCGGCGGCACCGCGTTCACCACGCTGGCGCGCCAGCGCTATGAAGAGCGCTTGAAGGACAGCAGCCTGCTGCAGCCGACGAAGATCGAAGTGCAGCAGTCGCTGGACAACGTCGAGACCTACATCACCGGCATCGAGTCGCTGCTGAAGAAGTACCAGATCGCCGGTGCCGATGAAGCAATGAAGGCGCTGGCCGGGCAGATGAAGGACTACGCCGCCTGGACGCGCACGACCGTGCTGCCGAAGGCACGTGCCGACGCACGCCTGCCGGCGCCGCTGTACGCCTACCAGCTCAAGCAGGTCGGCATCGACATCGACCCGAAGCTGTTGATGCAGCGCGCGCAGCTGGAGTTCATGGAAACCCGATCGGCGATGCAGCAGCTGGCGCCGCTGGTGGCGAAGGACAAGGGCCTGAAGGTGGCCGACCCGAGCGACCCGGTGGCGGTGATCCGCGCGCTGAAGGCCGACAAGATTGCCGACGATCATCTGGAAGGCCACTACCGCAAGGTGATCGACGCGATCGATCCGCTGATCCGCGAGCACGCCATCGTCGACGTGCCCAAGCGCGCGATGCAGATGCGCTTGGGCTCGGCCGCCGAGAGCGCCGCAAGCCCGGCGCCGCACTTCCTGCCGGCGCCGCTGGTCAACAATACCGGGCAGCAGGGCACCTTCGTGCTGCCGCTGGGCAACCCGGCGGCGGGCCCGGGCGCGCAGTACGACGACTTCAATTTCGGTGCGGCGGCGTGGACGCTGAGCGCGCATGAAGGCCGCCCCGGCCACGAGCTGCAGTTCACCGCCATGGTCGAGCGCGGCGTCTCGCTGGCACGCACGATGTTCGCGTTCAATTCGGTGAACGTGGAAGGCTGGGCGTTGTATGCCGAGGCCGAGATGGTGCCGTACGAGCCGCTGGACGGGCAGATGATCGCCCTGCAGTTCCGCCTGCTGCGCGCCGCACGCGCGATGCTGGACCCGATGCTCAACCTTGGCCTGACCGATCGTGCCAACGGCGAGCGCGTGCTGATCGAGCAGGTCGGACTGTCCAAGGCGATGGCCACCCAGGAACTGGATCGCTACATGGTGCGCATGCCGGGCCAGGCCGGCAGCTATTTCTACGGCTACACCCGCATCCTGGAACTGCGCATGCAGACCGAGCTGGCACTGGGCGCGAAGTTCGACCGCCTGGCGTTCAACAACTTCCTGCTCGACCAGGGCCTGCTGCCGCCGGACCAGCTGGCCGATGCGGTGAACAAGGTGTTCGTGCCGAAGTACAAGCGCTGAGCATCACCGGTAGTGCCGGCCACTGGCCGGCGCTGCGGGTTTCGTGCCAACCAAGGTTGGCACCTACCAGAGCGATGCGTCGGTTATTGCAGGGGTAGTGCCGGCCGCTGGCCGGCAATTGCCGTTGGTAGATGCCGACCTTGGTCGGCGCTGTGGGTTTCGTGCCAACCAAGGTTGGCACCTACCAGAGCGATGCGTCGGTTGTTGCAGGGGTAGTGCCGGCCGCTGGCCGGCAATTGCCGTTGGTAGATGCCGACCTTGGTCAGCGCCGCGGGTTTCGTGCCAACCAAGGTTGGCACCTACCAGAGCGATGCGTCGGTTGTTGCAGGGGTAGTGCCGGCCGCTGGCCG
>NZ_JBTMUR010000009.1:0-82380 GCF_054473855.1 Stenotrophomonas genospecies 3 | reverse complement strand
ACTTGGCATTTCCCTTGGGCGAAGAGGATTTCTGAGGTTGCCGGCCAGCGGCCGGCACTACCGGCGGTGACCCTCTCGGGTCACCGCTGCGGTTGCGGCGTAATCACCTGTGTCGGCAACCGCGCGGGCGGTGCCGGATTCGGCACCCAGATCGCGACGCCGGCGGCGCGCTTCTGCGTGGTCGGAATACCGATGCCGACGCCGCCACCGACGTGCGAGCCGAACGTGCCGGCGCCGACCGACATGCCCACCGGCGAGCCACTACTGCCCACGCCCATCAAAACCACGCCATTGGCGCCGAGCGCGGCGGCCTCACGCTTCAGGCGTGCCACGGCGGCATCGGTCTGGCCCTGGGTGCCGAAGCCGACGGCGGACGCCGATTCCAGCTGGGCGATTTCCTGTGAACCGGCCGGTGGCGTCGAATAGATCTGCACCAGCGCCGGATCGATCGGTGCGCGGGCGCGGCCCAGCATCACCTTGGAGGTACTGGCACAGCCAGCGGCGACCAGCAGGATGGCCGCCAACGCGGCCCAACGGATGTTCATGGCACGACCCCTGTAGGACTGGTTGCGATCATCGGCGGGCCACTCTGAATCGGCGCCAACACCCGGGCCAGGGCACGCACGGCAGCACGCTAGCACGGCGGGGGTGACAGCCCCGCCAATGGCAGTAGGCGGCGGCAGCGGGAACGTCTATGGTTGGGGCAGGAACCAACTGCGGGAGAGCGGCATGGGTGTGATCAGTCTGTTGTGGGGCGTACTGGCGCTGTTGTGGATGATCCTGGCGCTGATTCCACTGCTGGGCTGGGGCAACTGGTTCCTGATCCCGTTCGCTGCGGTGGGCGCGGTCATCGCCGCGCTCGGCATCCTGTTCACCCACCCGAGCAAGCGTGGCCGGGCCTGGGCCGGGCTGGTGCTGAACGGCATCGTGGTGGTGGTGGGCATCCTCCGGCTCGGCCTGGGTGGCGGCGTGATCTGAGCCCGCACCCGGGTGCGACAGGGCGTCGCAGGCGCACGGTCCATGGCCGGGCAGGGGCGTACAATGAATGGCTGCGCGAGCCCCCCGCGTGCCTGTGAATCCGCGCCCGGCGCGGCAGCCCCATGATCATCCGACCCCGTCCCCACGGCTGGCAACTGCTCTACATCCTGCGCGGCTCGATCGTCAAAGCGATCGCGCCCAAGGTGCTGGCCATCCTGATCCTGTCCATTGCCGTGGCTGCGGTGGTGGAACTGGCGCCGCCCACCGGCATCGAACGCGTTTCCGTCACGCCGTTCACCCTGCTCGGCCTGGTCCTGTCGATCTTCCTCAGCTTCCGCAACAGCGCCTGCTACGAGCGCTGGTGGGAAGGCCGCAAGCTGTGGGGCCAGCTGGTCTACGAATCGCGCTCGCTGGCCCGCCAGGTGAACCTGCTGCTGGCCGATAACACCGGCCGCCGCCGCCGCATCGCCTACCTCACCACCGCCTTCGCTCATGCACTGGCCGGTCGCCTGCGCGGGCGCATCGTGGCGCTGATGGCCCTGCCGTGGCTGGACAAGCGCCAGCGCGAACAACTCGGGCAGCGCGAGAACGTGCCCGACGCGCTGCTCTCGATGATCGCTGGGGAACTGGCGCAGGCCCTGCGCGCCGGTGACCTCGACCCGATCCTCTACACCCAGCTGGAAGAGCGCCTGCATGCGATGTCGTCGATCCAGGCCGGCTGCGAGCGCATCCTCACCACACCGCTGCCGTTCGCCTACACCCTGCTGCTGCACCGCTGCGCGTGGATGTTCTGCGTGCTGCTGCCGTTTGGCCTGGCCAGTTCGCTGGGCTGGGGCACGCCGGTGCTGTCGGCGGTGCTGGCCTATGCCTTCTTCGGCCTGGACCAGCTGGGCGAAGAAATGGAAGACCCGTTCGGCCTGGAGCCGAACGACCTGCCGCTGGACGCGCTGGTGCGCACGATCGAGATCGACCAGCTCGACGCGCTCGGCGAACGCCCATTGCCCGAACCCCTGCTGCCGCAGGGCTACCTGTTGCAATAGCCACTCCTCGGAGCCTGCCATGTCCCACCCGCTTTACCGCCCGCGCCGCATGCGCCATGACGAGTTCTCGCGCCGCCTGATGCGCGAGAACACGCTGACCACCGACGACCTGATCTACCCGGTGTTCGTGCACGAACTGGCCGGCCGCACCGCAGTACCGTCGATGCCGGGCGTGGAGCGGCTGTCGATCGAAGAACTGCTGAAGGTGGCCGAAGAGGCGCTGGAGCTGGGCATTCCGGTGATCGACCTGTTCCCGGTGATCGACCCCTCGCTGAAGTCGCTGGACGCGTCGGCGGCGTGGGCCGAAGACGGCCTGGCGCAGCGTGCGATCCGCGCGCTGAAGTCACGCTTCCCGGAGCTGGGGGTGATGACCGACGTGGCGCTGGACCCGTACACCACGCACGGCCAGGACGGCATCATCGACGACAAGGGCTATGTGCTGAACGACATCACTGTCGAAGCGCTGGTCAAGCAGTCGGTATCGCATGCCGAAGCCGGCGTCGACATCGTTTCGCCCTCGGACATGATGGACGGCCGCATCGGCGCGATCCGTCGTGCGCTGGATGCCGACAACCACATCAATGTGCGCATCATGGCTTACTCGGCCAAGTACGCCTCGGCGTTCTACGGCCCGTTCCGTGATGCGGTGGGCAGCGCCGCCAGCCTCGGCAAGGCCGACAAGAAGACCTACCAGATGGACCCTGCCAACGGCGACGAGGCCCTGCGCGAGATCGCGCTGGACCTGGAAGAGGGTGCTGACATGGTGATGGTCAAGCCGGGCATGCCGTACCTGGACCTGGTGCGCCGGGTGAAGGAAAAATTCGGCGTGCCGACCTTCGCCTATCAGGTCAGTGGCGAGTACGCGATGATGAAGGCCGCCTTCGCCAACGGCTGGCTGGACGAGCGCGCCTGCGTGCTGGAGTCGCTGCTGGGCTTCAAGCGGGCCGGCGCCGATGGCGTGCTGACCTATTTCGCGCCGCAGGTGGCGCGATGGCTGCGCGAGCGCTGACAATAGCGCCACGATAGACGGAGGATTACGCGATGGGACCCGAACTGGGATGGATGCAATGGCTGATCTGGGGCATCGGTACGCTGGTGTTCGGCGCCATCATCGTCGGTGTCTTCATCGCGGCCTGGCGGGCCGGCAAGCGCCCGCCGGAGCAGCTCTCCGCCGCCCGCCATGTCGCCCGTGAGCAGGCCCTGCCGGACAGCGTGCAGGCCGAACTGGCCGCGTTGAACCAGCGCAAGGACAATGGCCAGCTGAGCGAGATCGAGTACGAGCAGCAGCGCGCCAAGGTGTTGTCGCGCTGACGGGTGGGTGCCAACCTTGGTTGGCACTTTCCCGCCTGCCAACCAAGGTTGGCATCTACCAAGCGGCCATCCACGCACGGCGTGGATCTACCGCACGCACCTGGCGCCTCCATCGCCCGGGTAGCCGCCAACCTTGGTTGGCGTTTGCCGTCACCGTGCGCCCGGCACGCACCCCGCAACCGCCGCCACCTTCGGCGCGGCCAACCGGTACACATCCACGCCACCGGCACGCGGTGCCTTCGCCGCACTGCTGGCGACCATCATCTCGCCGGGCTTGGCGTTGTCGATCACCGGCGCGCCGGTCCAGCCGCTGGCCTGGTTGAACGACAGCCCCAATGGCTGCAGCGCCGCACCGGTCCACGCACAGCCGCTGCTCCACACCTGCGTGGTCGTGCCGTTGCCGCGGCTGAACACCACGGCGCCGTCATGCCCCAGCCAGTCGCCGTCGGTCTCGTCGTCGGCACTGTTCAACGCGCTCAGTGCGCTGGCCGGGCCACGCAGTCCCTGCGCATCCAGCGTCGCCACGAACAGGTCCCAGCCGGCGCCACGGCCCTGCTGGCGGGCAAACAACAGCTGCCTGCCATCCGCGCTCAGGGCCGGCCCGCGCTCTTCCCGGCGGCCCGCGTCGCCCGCCAGCAGCTGCGCGGTACCCAGTTGGCCATCGGTGGCGAGAGTGGCCCGATACATCGCCAACGCGCCCTCGCGGCCGGCCGCGAACAGCAGCCAGCGGCCGTCGCGGCTGAAGTAGGGATCATGGGCCTCACCGGCCACGCCTACCGGCAAGGCCTGCGCCTGCTGCCAGCGGCCGTCCACCACGCGCGCCTCCCACAGGCCCCAACCGGCCTCGCCACGGCGGGCGAAAACGATGCGCTGGCCATCGGCGCTGATCGTGGCGCGGCCCTCGTCGGCACGGGTCGAGACTACGCCCATGCCTTCGATGCCGTACTCGTTCAACGCCATCGCCACGGGGGCAGAGAGTAGACTGGCGGCAAGCACCAGCAGGGGCGGGGTGATGCGCATCATCCGGGTCCGTGCACGAAAGAGCATCAGTCTAGCCAGCTTGAGGATTCCATGACCGACCGTTACGCCGTCTTCGGACACCCCGTTGCCCACTCGAAGTCGCCGCAGATCCACGCGACGTTCGGTCGCCAGGAAGGCATCGCGGTGGATTACCGCGCGATCGACCTGGCCCCGGATGCGTTCCTGGCCGGCCTGGAAGCCTTCGCCGCCGACGGCGGTGTCGGTGCCAACGTCACCTCGCCGCACAAGGAAGCCGCGTTCTCGATGTGCACCACGCTGACTGCACGTGCGCGCCGCGCCGGCTCGGTCAACACGCTGCTGCGCAAGGGCGACCGCTGGCATGGCGACACCACCGACGGCATCGGCCTGGTGCGTGACCTGACCGACCGCCATGGCCTGGACCTGCGTGGCCGCCGCATGCTGCTGATCGGTGCCGGCGGCTCCGCGCGCAGCGTCGCTCCGGCCTTCCTCGATGCCGGCATCACCGAGCTGGTGGTGGTCAACCGCACGCCGGAACGCGCCGATGAACTGATCGACGCGATGGGCGAGCCGGGCCGCGCGATCAGCCGCTACTGGGAAGACCTGCGCGAGCTGGGCGACTTCGAACTGATCGTCAACGCCACCTCGGCCGGCCGCGACCGCGACGTCGAGTTCAAGCTGCCGCTGTCGCTGGTCAACTCGATGACCACCGCCGTCGACCTGAACTACGGCGAGGCCGCCATCGCCTTCCTGGCCTGGGCGCGCGCAGCGAACTGCCGCAATACCGTGGATGGCCTGGGCATGCTGGTCGAGCAGGCCGCCGAGAGCTTCCTGCAGTGGCACGGTGTGCGTCCGCAGACCGACGAGGTCTACCAGACGCTGCGGCAGGGCTCGGCCGTGCTGGCCGGCGAGGACTGATCGATGGACAACACGACCCTGATGGTGACGGTGCTGAGCATCGTGGGCGTGCGCCTGCCGGTGCTGATCGCACTGTGCGTGGGCCTGGTCTGGGTGGTCGGCGCACCGCGCGATGCCACCCGCACCGGCGCCCTGGTCGGCCTGGTGCTGTTGCTGCTGTCCAGCCTCGGCAGCATGGCCGCCGGCATCCTGCCGATGTGGTTGATCAACAGCGGCAACTTCGACGCCATCTCGGGCATGAGTGCCATCCTTGGCGTGCTGCACTTCGCGCTGGCGATGGTCGAGGCCATCGGCGTGGTGCTGCTGGTGTGGGCGCTGGTGCGCCTGCTGCGTACCCGTACGCTCCCGGCCGCCTGACCGGTCGCGCCGGGCCATGCCCGGCGTATCTGCCCCTGGGATGGTCCGGCCATTGGACCGGGACCGCCAGCGGGCGTCGTCGCTGGCCCGTTCAGGGTCCCAGCGGCGGTGAATGCGGCCGGCCATGCGACAATGCCCGGCCTGATCCAGCTACGGTAATTCCCGGCGTGACCGAAACCGTCGCCGCTCCGCGCACCCTCGATGACACCTTGAAGGACGCGATCCGCAAGGCGTACACGACGCTGCAGGCCAATACCCCCGGCTTTTCCACCCGTCGCTCGCAGAGCCAGATGATCGGCGTGGTGTCGCGTGCGCTGTCGAAAAGCGGTGGCGTCGGCGTGGTCGAGGCGCCCACCGGCGTCGGCAAGAGCCTGGGCTACCTCACCGCAGGCGTGCCGATCGCATTGGCCAGCAAGAAGAAGCTGGTGATCAGCACCGGCACCGTGGCGCTGCAGTCGCAGCTGGTCGAGCGCGATATCCCGAACTTCCTCAAGGCCACCGGCCTGGAAGCGACCGTGGCGCTGGCCAAGGGCCGTACCCGTTACCTCTGCACGCGCAATGCCGCCGAGGCGCAGGGCGAGGGCTCGCAGGGCGGCATGTTCGAGGATGACGCGCCCTTGTTCGACCGGCCGCTGGCGCCGATCGAGATGGACATCGCCAAGCGCCTGACCGACGCCTTCACCGGCGGCAGCTGGGATGGCGACATCGACAACGCGCCGGAGACCATCAGCCCCGGCCTGCGCAGTCGCATCACCACGCCGGCCTCGGGCTGCGCGGGGCGTCGTTGTGCCTATTCGGCGCAGTGTGCGGTGCTGCGTTCGCGCAACACCGTGCGTGATGCGCAGATCGTGGTCACCAATCACGCGCTGCTGCTGTCGGCGCTGTCGATCGGCGACAGCGACAACGGCCAGCCGTTGATCGCACCGCCGTCGGACATGCTGCTGGTGCTGGACGAAGGCCATCACATCGGCAACGTGGCGATCGACCAGGGTGCGGCCAGCCTCGCGCTGGACGAGATGGCCAAGCGCACCGGTCGCCTGCAGATCCTGATCGCCGGCGCCTACCGCGCGGTAGACAAGGATCGGTTGGGCAACCTGCTGCCGAACGAAGCGATCGAAGTCGCCAGCAACGTGGCCAAGCAGCTGCGCGCGTTCCGTGACCACATCGAGCGGGTGTGGATGCCGGCACCGGCCGACGAAGAGCCGATGTGGCGCGCGGCCAATGGCCGCCTGCCCGAGGCCTGGCGCGAGCCGATCGAAGCGCTGGCCGACGACACCCGCAGCCTCTACAACTGGGCGCATGCCGCCACCGCGCAGGTCGCCAAGGGCAAGCCGGACGATGCCGCGCGCGAGCGCCTGCAGCGTAACCTGGGCATGGCGCTGGAGATGATCGAGCAGCAGTACAACCTGTGGCAGGCCTGGCGCCGCGAGGACAAGGACGGCGCGCCGCCGATGGCGCGCTGGGTCACCGCCACCCGCGACGGCGACCTGGTGCTGCATGGCTCACCGGTGTCGGCCGCGCACGTGCTGCGCAAGCTGCTGTGGGATGAAGTGGATTCGGTGGTGATGACCTCGGCGACGCTGACCGGCGGTGGCGACTTCCAGTCGCTGGCGATCGACAACGGCATTCCGGAAGAGGCCGAGATGGTCTCGCTGTCGTCGCCCTTCGACCTGCCCAACCAGGCCGAGCTGATCGTGCCGAAGTTCCCGGTCACGCCGGACGACCGCGAAGGCCACCCGCGCGAAGTGGCGCGCTACCTCGACACCGAACTGGACTGGGCAAAGGGCTCGATGGTGCTGTTCACCTCGCGCTGGAAGATGGAGAAGGTAGCCGGGCTGATGTCGGCCGCGCGCCGCAAGCAGGTGCTGGTGCAGGGCGAGATGTCCAAGACCCGGCTGATCGACGAGCATCTGCGGCGCGTGGCGGCAGGCGAAGGCTCGGTGCTGTTCGGGCTGAATTCGTTCGGCGAAGGCCTCGACCTGCCCGGTGAGGCCTGCACCACCGTGGTGATCACCCAGGTGCCGTTCGCGGTGCCGACCGATCCGCAGACCGCCACGCTCAGTGAGTGGTTCGAGGGGCGCGGGCTCAACGCCTTCAACCTGATCGCCATTCCGCATGCGCTGCGCACGTTGACCCAGTTCGCCGGCCGCCTGATCCGCACCTCCACCGACACCGGCCGCGTGGTCATTCTTGATTCGCGACTGCTGACCCGCCGTTACGGCAAGCGCATCATCGACGCGCTGCCACCGTTCAAGCGCGTGATCGGCTGACCGGTAGTGCCGGCCGCTGGCCGGCAAAAAGGGGACGGAGGGAATTAAGTCGTAAGTGGCACAAACGACCTCATCACCGCCGTCTCCGGTCGCTAGCGCCGTAACGGCAGCCATTGCCCTTCGCTGGCGCTGCGCCACAGCCATTCGACTGGCCCGAAGCGATGGCCACGCAGCCACCACGCGCTCGCCCACAGTTGCAGCGGGAACACCACCGCTGCCACCAGCAGCACCGGCCACAGCCCGTACTGCGAGCCGATGCCCAGCCCGAAGCCGGCAAACAGCGGCACGCAGATCGCGCTTTGCAGCAGGTAGTTGCTCAGTGCCATGCGTCCGGCCGGCACGAACACGCGCAGCATGCGCTCGGCCCACGGACGCAGATAGAGCAGGGTGAAGATCGCCGCCGCAGCAATGCCGAGTGCCAGCGGCGCAACGCGATAGGACACGCGCAGCAGGTAGCCGGGCACGCCCGCGCGCAGCGCCGGCCATGCCTGTTTGAGCGCATCGGCCTGGGCATCGATCCACAGGAACACCGCCGTCAGCAGCAGGCTGCCGATGGCGATCGAGCGCAGCAGCGGCAGATGCGCCTGCGGCTGCTGCAGCAGTCCGCGGCGGCCGGCCCAGTAGCCCAGCAGGAAGCGGCCGAGCACGAAGAACAACAGCGCCCAGTTGCTCAGCTTCAGCCATGCGGCCAGCTGCAGGTTGTGCCACCACGCCTGCGCCAGCGTGCCGTGCGCAAGGGCATCGAGCGCCATGGCGTTCATCTGCGCGCGCGGTGTGAGCAGGGCGACCCATTCGCGGATCCACGGCGACAGCAGCGGTGGCAGCAACAGGGCGATGAACATCCCAATGAACAGCAGTGCGCGATCACCAAGGTGACGGAACAATGGCAGCAGCAGGCCCACCAGCGCATAGACCAGCAGGATGTCGCCCCACCAGACCAGCACCGAATGCAGCAGGCCGATCACCAGCAGTACTGCCATCCGCCGCAGGTGCGCGGCCATGCTACCGGGAGCGTAGCCGTCCATCTGCATTGCTACGCCCATGCCGAACAGCAGCGAGAACAGGGTGATCGCCTTCATGTCCACCAACCACGCCATGCCGGTGCGGATGGCATGGTCGAGGGCCGCGCTGGGCAGTGCCTGCTGCGCGGCCTCGGTCATCAACGCATCGAGCGAGAAGAAGCGCAGGTTGACCAGGAACACCCCGAGCAACGCGAACCCACGCAGGGCATCGATGAGGGGCTGGCGCGGCGGGCGATGGGTCATGCCGCGCAGCGTACCGGATCGGTAGCGCCGGCCGCTGGCCGGCAACCGTTGTTGGTAGATGCCGACCTTGGTCGGCGCTGTGGGTTCCGTGCCAACCAAGGTTGGCACCCACCAGAACGATGCGGCGGTTGTTGCAGGGGTAGTGCCGGCCGCTGGCCGGCACCTGCACCGCGATGGCCCACATCGATGAGGCTGCCGGCCAGCGGCCGGCACTACCGCACGGGGGTCAATCGCCGAGCAGCGCGGTGTTGCGTACGGCGCCCTTGTCGGCACTGGTGGCGAGCAGCGCGTAAGCCTTCAGCGCGCTGGTGACCTTGCGCGGGCGGGGTGCGCGCGGCTTCCAGCCGCGGGCATCGGCGTCGGCGCGGCGCTGGGCCAGCGTGGCCTCATCCAGCAGCAGGTCGATGCGGCGGGCCGGGATGTCGATGCGGATGCGGTCGCTGTTTTCCACCAGGCCGATGACACCGCCGCTGGCGGCTTCCGGCGAGACGTGGCCAATCGACAGGCCCGAGGTTCCGCCGGAAAAGCGGCCATCGGTGAGCAGCGCACATTGCTTGCCCAGCCCCTTCGATTTCAGATAGCTGGTCGGGTACAGCATCTCCTGCATGCCGGGGCCGCCTTTCGGGCCTTCGTAGCGGATCACCACCACCTCGCCCGGCTGCACTTCGTCGGCGAGGATGCCGGCGACGGCGGCGTCCTGGCTTTCGTAGACGCGCGCGGGGCCTTCGAACACATGGATCGACTCGTCCACGCCGGCGGTCTTCACCACGCAGCCATCGATGGCCAGGTTGCCGCGCAGCACGGCCAGCCCGCCTTCCAGCGAATACGCGTGCTGCAGCGAGCGGATGCAGCCCTCGGCGCGGTCTACGTCCAGCGTCGGCCAGCGCGTGGCCTGGCTGAAGGCTTCCTGGGTGGGGATGCCGGCCGGGCCAGCCTTGAAGAAGGTATGCAGGGTGTCGTTGTCACTGCGCACCACGTCCCAGCGTTCCAGTGCTTCGGCCAGGCTGGCGCTGTGCACGGTCGGCACCGTGGTTTCGAGCAGGCCGGCGCGGTCCAGTTCACCGAGGATGCCGAACACGCCGCCGGCGCGGTGCACGTCCTCGATGTGGTACTTCGGCGTGTTCGGCGCCACCTTGCACAGCTGCGGTACGCGCCGCGACAGCGCGTCGATGTGGGTCAGGTCGAAGTCGACCTCCGCTTCCTGCGCGGCAGCCAGCAGATGCAGGATGGTGTTGGTGGAACCGCCCATGGCGATGTCCAGGGTCATCGCATTGGCGAACGCGGCCTGGGTGGCGATGCCGCGCGGCAGCGCGCTCGGGTCTTCGCCGCCATACCAGCGGTGGCAGAGTTCGACGATCAGGCGGCCGGCGCGGCGGAACAGCGCCTCGCGGTCGGCATGGGTGGCCAGCGTGGTGCCATTGCCCGGCAGCGACAGGCCCAGCGCTTCGGTCAGGCAGTTCATCGAGTTGGCGGTGAACATGCCCGAGCAGGAGCCGCAGGTGGGGCAGGCGCTGCGCTCGAACGCGGCGACCTTCTCGTCGGAGGCGCTGTCATCGGCGGCCACCACCATCGCATCGACCAGGTCCAGCTTGTGCTCGGACAGCTTGGTCTTGCCCGCTTCCATCGGCCCGCCGGAGACGAACACCACCGGGATGTTGAGGCGCAGCGCGGCCATCAGCATGCCGGGGGTGATCTTGTCGCAGTTGCTGATGCACACCAGCGCGTCGGCGCAGTGCGCGTTGACCATGTACTCCACGGCGTCGGCGATGATCTCGCGGCTGGGCAGCGAATACAGCATGCCGTCGTGGCCCATCGCGATGCCGTCGTCCACGGCGATGGTGTTGAATTCCTTGGCGACGCCGCCGACCTGTTCGATCTCGCGCGCGACCAGCTGGCCGAGGTCCTTCAGGTGCACGTGGCCGGGCACGAACTGGGTGAAGGAGTTGGCGATGGCGATGATCGGCTTGTGGAAGTCGCCGTCCTTCATGCCGGTGGCACGCCACAGGGCGCGGGCGCCGGCCATGTTGCGGCCGGCGGTGGAGGTGCGGGAGCGGTATTCAGGCATGGCTGGCGGAACGGGCGGGCCGTACAACGTGGGGGTCAGCCGATCATGGCCAATTTTTTCGGTTGCTGCTGCAACCACCGGGTAGGATTCGGCAGGGCTGCGCCCTGCACCTGCCGAAGCAACGGCAACAGCTGGCCTATCCGTGGGATGGCGGGGTGGGTCCGGTTGCGGGGGACGGCGCAAGTACGTCCATGTAGCCTCGGTCGCGCCATCCATGGCGCTCACGCCCCCGCAACCGGACCCACCCCGCCTTCGACACTTTCCCAATGCTGTTGGTGGGTGTCGACCTTGGTCGACACGATGTATCCACGCCACGCGTGGATGATGGGGAACGACGAAAATGAAAGTCCGTTCATCTTTCGGACTTTGCCGATTCCGGTTGCTGGTCCGGATTTGGCATCATTGGGGCATTGATCCGTCGACAGGGCATGAGGCCATGAAACGTTCCCGCACCACCGCGCTGCTGCTGATGAGCGCCGCACCGCTGCTGTTCACCGCCTGCAAGAAGGAGCCGGAGGTGAAGGTGCAGGAAGGCCTGTACACCTCGGTGGAGGCCTGCACCGAGGCCACCGGCGATCCGTCGTCGTGCCGCAATGCGTTCGCCGAAGCGCAGAAGCAGGCCGCCGATGCGGCGCCGAAGTACGCCAGCAAGGAAGCCTGCGAGAAGGACTACAAGCCGGAACAGTGCGTGCAGCAGCACACCTCGGCCGGTACCTCGTTCATCGGCCCGATGATGATGGGCTTCTTCATGTCGCAGATGCTGAGCAACCGCGGCGGCCTGGCGCCGCAGGCGCCGGCGGCGTCGCCGGCCTACCAGGACAAGAGCGCTGGTTGGGCGCGTCCGGCACCGGGCGGTACCGGTGGCCTGAACACCGCCAGCGGCATCGGCGCCGGCAAGGCGGGCCTGGCGCCGGTCACCAGCGAACCGAACCGTGCGGTCACCGCCAGCCGTGGTGGCTTCGGCAACACCAGCGCACGCCGCAGCACCAGCGGCAGCTACGGCGGCTGATCGACCCATGCAGCGTATCCGGATTGCCGAGCGTGCCCAGTGGCGGGCACGCGCGGAAGAGGCGGGTTTCCGCTTCCATACCATCGACGGCCAGCCGTACTGGGATGAAAGCGCGTATTACGCTTTCACCCTGCGCCAGATCGAGCAGGACATCGAAGACCCCAGCGCCGAGCTGCACCAGATGGCGCTGGACCTGGTCGGCGATGTCATCGGCAGCGAACGGCTGATGGACCAGCTGGCGATTCCGTCGCATTACCGCGACTGGATCGCCGACAGCTGGCGCCAGCGCCAGCCGCATCTGTACGGTCGCCTGGACCTGGCCTACGACGGTACCGGCCCGGCCAAGCTGTACGAGTTGAACTACGACACGCCGACCTCGCTGTTCGAGGCCAGCTTCTTCCAGTGGCAGTGGCTGGAGGACCAGCGCAACGCCGGTCGCCTGCCGCAGCACGCCGACCAGTTCAATGCGATCCATGAGGCGCTGGTCGAGCGCTTCGGCGAACTGGCCACGCAGCTGCCGCCGCCGCTGTATTTCAGCGCCGTGGGCAGTTCGGAAGAAGACCGCGGCACCGTGGAGTACCTGCGCGACTGTGCGTCGCAGGCCGGCCTGCATGGCCAGGCCATCGCCATCGAGGATATCGGTCTGTCCGAGGATAGACGCTTCACCGCGCTGGACGATTCGGTGATCGGCACGCTGTTCAAGCTGTACCCGCTGGAAGACCTGATGGCCGAGGAATTCGGTCGCGCACTGCCCGGCTCGGGCGTGCAGCTGCTGGAGCCGGCGTGGAAGGCGGTGCTGAGCAACAAGGGCATCCTGCCGCTGCTGTGGCAGCGCAACGTGGGCCATCCGAACCTGCTGGAAGCGCATTTCGATGACGGCAGCACGCTGGCCTCGGGCTGGGTGCGCAAGCCGCTGTTCTCGCGCGAAGGCGCGAACATCGAGATGCACCTGGCCGATGGCAGCACCCAACGCAGCGACGGTCCCTACGACGGCCCGGCGATCATCCAGCGTGCGCATCCGCTGACCCGCTTCGAAGGTGGCTACCCGCTGATCGGAAGCTGGGTGGTCGGTGACCACGCCTGCGGCATCGGCATCCGCGAGGACGACAGTGCGATCACCCGCGACAGCGCGCGCTTCGTGCCGCACGCGATCGTTGATGAGGCGCCGACGCGGATCTACGTCTGATGACGGTGCGGCGCCCCCGGGCCGGCGTGGGCAACCGACGCCGGTCGTAGAACAACCGCTGTGGGTAGTGGCCGACCTTGGTCGGCGCCGTTGATTCCGTGCCAACCAAGGTTGGCACCTACCAGAGCGGTGCGTCGGTTGTTGCAGGGGTAGTGCCGGCCGCTGGCCGGCAACCGCCGTTGGTAGATGCCGACCTTGGTCGGCGCCGTTGATTCCGTGCCAACCAAGGTTGGCACCCACCAGAGCGATGCGTTGGTTGTTGCAGGGGTAGTGCCGGCCGCTGGCCGGCAATCGCCGTTGGTAGATGCCGACCCTGGTCGGCGCTGTGGGTTCGTGCCAACCAAGGTTGGCACCTACCAGAGCGGTGCGTCGGTTGTTGCAGGGGTAATGCCGGCCGCTGGCCGGCAATCGCCGTTGGTAGATGCCGACCTTGGTCGGCGCTGTGGGTTTGTGCCAACCAAGGTTGGCACCTACCAGAGCGATGCGTCGGCGGTTGCAGGGGTAGTGCCGGCCGCTGGCCGGCAACCGTTGTTGGCACCCACCAAAGCGATCGCTGGTATCAGAGCAGCCCTTCGCGCTTCACCGCCAGGTAGCGTTCCACCAGCGCACCGGGCAGGGCATCGGCGGTTACGTCCAGCACCATCACCTTCTCGCTGCGCAGCGCCTCATGCGCCTTCGCGCGCTGCTGCAGGTACAGCGCCGCTGCACCGGCCTGGGTGGCGTCTTCCAGTGTCTGCACTTCGCTGTCCAGCACACCGTCCAGCTCACGCTCGCGCAGGCTGGCCACGCATACCAGGTGGCGCTGCTGCAGCAGGCGCACCGCCGCCAGCAGGTCTTCGATGTCTTCGTCGCGCACATTGCTGACCAGCATCACCAGCGCACGCCGGCGCTGGCGCAGCGACACTTCGGTGGCGGCGGCCAGGTAGTCGGTGGCCACCGCGCGTGGCTGCAGGTCGTAGCTGGCGCGCAGCAGGTGCTCGACGGTGCCCATGCCGCGCTGCGGCGCCACCCAACGGCGCTCGCCACCGGTGGCGAACAGGCCGGCGGCGTCGCCCTGGCGCAACGCCAGGTAAGCCACCACCAGCGAGGCGTTCAAGGCATGGTCGAAGTGCGAGAGCCCGCCTTCGCTGGCCAGCATGCGCCGACCGCTGTCGAGCATCAGCAGCAGCTGCTGGTTCTTCTCGTCCTGGTATTCGCGCGAGATCAGCTTGCGCGCACGCGCGGTGGCCTTCCAGTCGAGCTGGCGCAGGCTGTCGCCGATGCGGTACTCGCGCATCTGGTGGAAGTCGGTGCCTTCACCGCGGCGGCGCTTCACGTGTGCACCGACCAGCCGCGAGGCCTGGTCGGCACTGAACAGGGCAAAGCGGGTGAGCGGCACGAAGTTCGGATAGACCCGCACGTCCAGTGCGGGCGGCAGCGTGCGTTGCTGCCACCACAGCCGCCACGGCGAACGCATGCGCAGGTGCACGCCTTCGAAGCGGAAATGCCCACGCTGCAGCGGCTGCAGGTGGTAGTGGAGGGTGGAAGCACTGCCCGCCTGCAGGCGCACGCGCTGCGGCAGTGATTCCAGCGGCCAGCCGCCGGGGACCAGGTCGAACACCTGCACCGTCATCGGTGCGTCCGCCTGCAGCCGCAGTGCAGCCTCGCGGCGCACGCCCAGTGCCAGCGCTTCGGGCAGTTCGCGCTGCACCTGCGGCGACGGACGCCGCCACTGGCGCCACAGATCCATCAGCGCCGGCACGGCAATCGCCAGCGCCGCCAGCGCCCAGCTCCAGCGCGGCAGCAGACCGCCCAGCACCAGACCGCCCAGGGCAGCCCAGGCCAGCAGCAGTGCCAGCAGCAGCGGGGCCGGCCTCATCGGCGCGGCGCTTCCACCTTGGCCAGCAGCGCGCCCAGCACGTCGTCGGCGTCCTGGCCTTCGATCTGCAGTTCCGGGGCCAGCGCGATGCGGTGGCGCAGCGCCGGGCGTGCGATGTCGCGCACATCATCCGGAGTGACGAAATCACGACCGGCCAGCACCGCCTGCGCGCGCGAGGCACGCACCAGCGCGATGCTGCCACGCGGGCCAGCGCCGACCGCGATACCCGGCCACTGCCTTGTGGCCGCCACAATCCGCACCGCGTAGTCGATCACTTCGTCGTCGACGGTGATCGCCGCAGTGGCGCGCTGCAGTTCCAGCAGCTCACCAGCACCGAGCACGCGTGGCACCTGGCTCAGGTCGAAATCGCTGGCGGCACGGCCGCTGGTGATCGCGGTCACCATGCGCTTCTCGTCCTCCAACTGCGGGTAGTCGATCAGCACCTTCAGCAGGAAGCGGTCCAGCTGTGCTTCCGGCAGCGGGTAGGTGCCTTCCTGCTCCAGCGGGTTCTGCGTGGCCAGCGCCATGAACGGCGGCGCCAGGGTGAAGGCCTTGCCTTCGATGGTCACCTGGCCTTCCTGCATCACTTCCAGCAGCGCCGACTGGGTCTTGGCGGGTGCACGGTTGATCTCGTCGGCCAGCAGCAGGTTGGTGAACACCGGGCCGCGGCGGATCTTGAAGCTCTCGCTCTTCGGGTCGTACACCGCGTGGCCACTGACGTCGCTGGGCATCAGGTCGGGGGTGAACTGTACACGCCCGTAATCCAGCTCCAGGGCCTGTGCCAGTGCGCGCACCAGCAGGGTCTTGCCCAGCCCGGGCACGCCCTCGATCAGCACGTGACCACCGGCAAGCAGCGCCACCAGGATCTGGTCCAGCACATCGGCCTGGCCGATGAAGGCGTGGCCGACGGCATCGCGGATGGCATCGACGCGTTCGATCAGGCGGGCGTTGGCGGCCGCCGGCAGCTCGGGGACTTCGGTCATAGCAGGGATCTCATCTGGAGCAGCAAGCGGATGCGCTCGCGCAGGGCGGAGGAATCGTGCGGCGGTGGGGGCGTGAGTGCGCTGGCGACGCGGCCCTGCGGCCACTTCAGCAGCTCGGCGATGGCCTGATCGCGCGGCGCACCATCCAATGCGGCGGCAATCGGTGCGCGCAGGCGCAGGCGGTGCAGGAACAGGGCGAGCACGGCCTCGTACAGGCGTATGCCGTGACCGAAGCGCAGCAGCAGTTCTCCACTGGCACGCACGTGCTCCAGCAGTGAACGACGTTCCAGCACCGGCGACGGCAGCAGGCTGCCGAAGCGCTGTGAACGGCCCCACAGCCAGCCCAGCAAGGCCAGCAGCAACGGCACCCACAACGGCCAGCCCTGATAGAACATGCGCGACCACAGCGACGGCGGGCGGCTGGCATAGACCAGCCAGACCGCACCCTTGCCATAGTTCGGATCGAGCAGGTAGCGGGTCAGGTCGCGATGCGACGCGTCGTGCAGGCCGTCGCTGGCCCCGCCACCTGCCGACGCCAGGCGCGCTGCCGGTGAGTCCACTTCGCTGCGCATGAACTCCATGTCGGCCAGCACGCTCACTCTGCCCTGGCCGTGGCGCAGGCGCGCGAACACCAGGTCGCGATCAGTGCCCCAGCGGCGTTCGGCCTGCGCACTGGCGGCAAAGCCCAGGGTGAAGCGGCGGCCACCACAGAATTCGACGTGGCCCGGATCGTCGTCGACATGGAAGGCCTGGCAGTCGCTGCGCTGGAACAGGCTGTCTACGCCCAGCCGGTCCAGCAGGGGGCCCTGCGTGCTGCCGGCATCGTCCTCGGCCGGCGGCGGCGTACGTACCAGCAGGTGGCCACCCCCGTCGACCCAGTCCAGCAGTGCGCTGGCGACGGGCGGCGGCAGTTCGCTGCTGTCCTGCAGCAGCACTACCGTGTCGTGGCGCCCCAGCGTCATCTGCTGCAACTCCAGCCGCGGTCGCGAATGCACGTCGATGCCATCGGCGCGCAGGGCCTGGCCGAGTACGTACAGCGGGTTGTAGGCGGCCTCGCCCTGTGGCGGCAGCCGGATCGTCTCGGTCACCCGTTCGTGCGTGCGCAGGTAGAGGATGGTCAGCGGTACGCCGAACAGCACCAATGCACCGAGCAGCAGCGACCAGAACAGGCGCGGACTCATGCCTGCCACCCGTACTGCTGGCGCAGGGTATCGGCCAATGCATCGAAATCGGCGCGGCTGGGCAGGCGGCCACCGTAGGCGGCGTACTGCCACATGCGCACGATGCGCGCGAACAGGTCACGGTCGCTGGCCTGGGGCATGCGTCGCGATGCGCGCAGGCATTGCGCTTCGGTGGCACCGGGTGGAAGCGCGATACCGCTGCGCTCGCCCACCGTGCGCACGCTGGCGCGGTACAGCAGGGCCAGCGCCTGCCGCGGCCGGCCCTGGTCCCAGAGCAGGCCGGCCTGGGTGGCCACGTCCGGCGGCAGCACCACCGGCAACTCCACCTGCTCCTCCAGCACCTTCGGTGCAGCGTCGGCCTTGCGCCGGCCACTGCCACGCAGCCACGGCAGCCACAGCCGCGCGGTCAGCAGCAGCACCAGCAGCAGGATGCCGAGCAGGCCCCACAGGCCCCATTCGGCCAGCCGTGCCAGCCAGGCGATGCCGTCCTTGCGCGCCTTGCGTTCACCTTTGCTGCTGGTGTCACGCTGCAGCTGCTTGTCTTCCTTCTTTTTTTCCTCGGCCTGCTCGATCGGCTTCCAGCGGGCCACCTGGCGGGTCGGGCGCTGCAGCGGGTCTTCATAGGCGCGGTTCACTGCCTGACGGAAACCGGCGGTGTCCACCGGCGCTGTACCGAAGATCATTGCCGGCGTATTGGCGGGGTCGTTGGCCGCGGTGGCCGGTTCTTCTGCACTGTCTTCGTCCTCTTCGGCATCGCCGGCCTGCTCCGCGACCGTCTGCGCGTCCTGCGCATGCACCGGTGCGGACACCAGCGGCAGTGCCAGCCACAGCAGCAGCGCCAGCGTCGATGCTGCCGGCAGCAGCCGCTCGCGTAGGCGGCGCAGGGCGATTTCGACGTCCCAGGCTTCCATCTGCGTTCGACGGTTCAGGTACAGGCCAAAGCCCGCACCGACGAAGAACGGGCCGATCAGCACCGAGGCCAGCCAGCACGCCAGGTTGAAGCCCAGCCGTGCCCATGCGGGCGTGTCCTTGCCAATCATGTCCCACGCCGCACGCCACGATTCGGACATCAGCTCCAGTGGCATGAACATGAACACCGCACCGATCGCGCCGGATACCAACACGGCTTCGAACGCCAGGCAGGTCACCGTCAGTACCAGTGCCGCGCCCGCTGCGCCGGCTGCCACCGCACGACGGCGTGGGCCGCGCTGGCCCGGTGTGTTGCCTTCCAGCAGGTTCACCGGCAGGCACAGGCTGCGCAGCACGCTGAAGCGACGCCAGCCCAGGTAGCCCCAGAAACCGGTGTTGCCCCAGTGGCGCTGCGCGCGCAGGGCGGCCAGCGTGCCGACCGGCTCACCGAAAATGCCGCGCGACAGCACGTACAGCGGCGCGCGTTCGAACAGCGGCTTGCACCACCACATCGCCAGCCAGGCCCAGCCGAAGGCATCCAGCCACCAGCCCAGCGCGTTGAAGATCACGAACAGCGGTGCACTGGCCAGCAGCCAGCTGCCCCACAGCGCACGCGCGTGACGGCGGGACAGGGCGGTGCCCAGCTCCATCGCTTCCCAGCCACTGCGGGCGCGCAGCGCCACGTCCAGGCGGTCAATGCGCATGGCCGCCCCCACGTCCGCCGCGCCACAGCCACAGCAGCACGCCGGCCCACAACACACCGGCCACGCTGAACTTGCCCCACGCCGGTACTTCGGCAAGCGAGGACCAGAAGGCTTCGATGAAGGCGGCCACCAGCAGCATGAAGGCGACGCCGAGGCACAGCCGTGCGCCGATGCGGCCGCCTTCGACCAGTGCATCCAGGCGGCTGCGCCGGCCTGGTGCCAGCAGCTTCATGCCCAGCTGCAGACCGGCACCGCCGGCGATCACGATCGCGGTCAGCTCGAAGGCACCGTGGCCGACCACGAAGCGCCAGAACGGGTCGCCATGGCCGATGTGCTGCAGGTGACCGGCCACCGAACCGATGATCACGCCGTTGAACAACAGCACCAGCAGCGTGCCCAGCCCAGCCAGCAGCCCGCTGGCAAAGGTGCGCAGGGCGATGCTGATGTTGTTCATGATGTAGTGGCCGAACATCATCCAGTCGGTGCCGCTGTCACGCCCCAGGCGCTCGGCGGCGGGATCGTACATGCGCTCCATCTCGGCGATCTGGCGGTTGTCCATCAGCATGTGGATCAGGTCCGGATAGACCTGCACCAGCACGAAGCAGGCCACCGCCGGCAGCGCGAACATCGCCAGCGCCACCCACATGCTGCGCGCCTGGCTGCGCACCAGCAGCGGGAAATCGGCCACCAGGAACTCCAGGGCACCCCGCCAGCGCGTCGGCGGCGTGCGGTACAGCACGCTGTGGCCCTGCTGCATGAGCTGCTGCAGGCGCTGCACCAGCTGCGGGCTGTAGCCGCGTTCGCGGGCCAGTGCCAGTTGCTGGCACAGCCGCCGGTAGCGCTGCGGGAAGGTGGTGTCGTCCAGTGCCAGGCCGCTGGCCTTGCGGCGCGTGCGGCGTGAGGCACCGGCACGCAGCAGCAGCCACTGCTCCAGGTCCTGCCATTCCTGCTGGTAGCGGGCGACGAACTGTTCCTGCTTCATCGCCGCCCCAGCAGCCAGTTGGCCATCGCATACAGGCGCAGCACGCCGACCTGGCCATGGGTGCCGGTCAGTGGCTCGGCAATACCGGCCAGCTCCTGCTGGCGCGCCGCCGACAACCGTGGCGCGCGCTCGGCGAAGGCCATCAACGCAGCCTGTTCCTCTGGTCGCAGCGGCTGCGGCGGGGCCAGCACGCTGTCGATGGTCGGCGGCGGTGGCAGGTACAGCGCGGGTGCGTGCACCACCACGGTGCCCGCCACCAGGTCGCCAAGGCGGCGGCCATGCGGATCGAACAGGCTGCTGATCAGGCCCAGCGCATAGCCGAACGGCAGCATGTCCACCGTGCGCAGCAGGTTGCGGGTGATCGCCGCCATCCAGCCTACCGGCGCGCCATCGCGGGACAGCACGCGCAGCCCCAGCGCACGCTTGCCCAGCGTGCGCCCCCACAACGCTTCGCAGACGATCGGGTAGGCCCAGTAGACCAGGAACATCAGCACCAGGTAGAGGCCGGAGCCGAACTTGTCCAGCAGCGCCAGCGGAATGGACACCAGCACCAGTGCCGCGATGCGCACGCCAAGATCGACCAGCCAGGCCATCGCCCGCGGTACCGGGCCGGCGGTAGGCAACTGCAGCGGCACACCCTCCGGCGTCACCACCTCGCGGTAGGTATCGAGCATCGGTGCGGCCATCAGCGCGATGGCCTTCGTTGTGGGCGCCGGAGTCCTCTCCGGCGGGCAGCCACAGGCATGGGGGTCTCGACAGGTCCTGGTCGGGCCAAGACTTTAGCAGAGCCGCATGGCAGCGACGGGGGCTCAGCCCCGGTATTCGTCCTTCAGCCGCACGTAGTGGTCGGCCGAGTAATGCAGCGCCTCGATCTCCTTGTCACTGAGCGTGCGTGCCGGTCGTGCAGGGTTGCCGACCCACAGCTCGCCTTCGCCCACCACCTTGCCGGGGCCGATCACCGCACCGGCGCCGACGAAGCCATGGCGCTCCACGCGGGCGCCATCGAGGATGCAGGCGCCCATGCCGATCAGGCTGTAATCGCCGATCGTGCAGGCATGGATGATGCAGCCGTGGCCAACGGTCACGCCTTCGCCGATCAGGGTCGGGTAGCCGGCCTTGTTGTACGGGCTGTGGTGGCTGACGTGGATGATGGTGCCGTCCTGCACGTTGGTGCGTGCACCGATGCGCACATGGTTGACGTCGCCGCGGATGACCGTGCCCGGCCATACCGACACGTCATCGGCCAGCTCCACGTCGCCGATGATGGTGCAGGCCGGATCGATGTACACGCGTTCGCCGAGGACGGGCATCTTGTCGCGGAAGGGGCGCAGCGGGTTCATCGAAGTCTCCGGAAATCAGGGCGTTCACGACGATGATACCTGCGTGGTCTGCACGCCGCGCGCGCACCGCAGGGTAGTGCCGGCCGCTGGCCGGCAACCTCATGGGCGTGTCTGGAGTTCTGCGATTGCCGGCCAGCGGCCGGCACTACCCGCTACGGTTCGTAGTTGTAGCCGATGCTGTATGCGGAACAGCGGATCGCGCGCAGCATTGCAGTAGATCCACGCCATGCGTGGATGGCATCTACCGCGCTCGTGTTATGCCACGCGTCCCCGGCGTGCGCGCTCCAGGTGCACCAGCAGCAGCGAGATCGCTGCCGGGGTCATGCCCGGAATGCGCTGTGCCTGGCCGATGGTCTGCGGGCGTACGCGCTCCAGCTTCTGCAGCGCTTCGGCCGACAGCCCGCGCACCGTCGCGTAATCGAAGGCTTCAGCGATCGGCGTGGCTTCGTGCCGCTGCTGGCGCTCGATCTCCTCGCGCTGGCGGTCCAGGTAGCCGGCGTACTTCAAGCCGATCTCCACCTGCTCGGCAACCTTGCCATCGGCCACCGCCGGGCCCAGCGAGGGCACCTGCATCAGCTTGGCGTAATCCAGCTCGGGGCGCTTGATCAGGTCCAGCACGTTGGTCTCGCGACTGACCGCCACGCCCAGCGTCTCGTTCACTTCGCGGCCCAGTGCATTGGCCGGGGTTGCCCACAGCGCACCCAGGCGTGCGCGCTCGGCAGCGACGGCGGCCTGCTTGGTCTCGAACGCGCTCCAGCGGCGATCATCCACCAGGCCCATTTCGCGGCCGGTCGGGGTCAGGCGCTGGTCGGCATTGTCCTCGCGCAGCTGCAGGCGGTACTCGGCGCGGCTGGTGAACATGCGGTACGGCTCGTTGGTGCCGTGGGTGATCAGGTCATCCACCAGCACGCCCAGGTAGGCCTCGTCGCGACGCGGGCACCAGCCGTCCAGCCCGCGCACCTGGCGTGCGGCGTTGAGGCCAGCCAGCAGGCCCTGCGCGGCGGCCTCTTCGTAGCCAGTGGTGCCGTTGATCTGGCCAGCGAAGAACAGGCCGTTGACCAGCTTGGTCTCCAGCGAGGCCTTCAGCCCGCGCGGGTCGAAGAAGTCGTACTCGATCGCGTAGCCGGGGCGGGTGATGTGTGCGTTCTCGAAGCCACGGATGCTGCGCACCATCTCCAGCTGCACGTCGAACGGCAGCGAGGTGGAGATGCCGTTGGGATAGATCTCGACGATGCCCAGGCCTTCGGGTTCGACGAAGATCTGGTGGCTGGCCTTCTCGGCGAAGCGCACCACCTTGTCCTCGATGGACGGGCAGTAGCGCGGGCCGATGCCTTCGATCTGGCCGCTGTACAGCGGCGAGCGGTGCAGCGCGTCGCGGATGATCTGATGGGTCTGTTCAGTGGTGTGGGTGATCCAGCAGCTGACCTGCTGCGGATGCTCGTCCACCGAGCCGAGGAAGGACATCACCGGCCGCGGCGAATCGCCGGGCTGCTCGTCCATCACGCTGTAGTCCAGCGAGCGGCCATCGATGCGCGGCGGCGTGCCGGTCTTCAGGCGGTCCACCTGGAACGGGCGCTCGCGCAGCCGCGCGGCCAGCGTGGTGGCCGGCGGGTCGCCCATGCGGCCGGCGGCGTACTGGGTCGGGCCGACATGGATCTTGCCGGCCAGGAAGGTGCCGGCGGTCAGCACCACGGCCTCGGCATCGAAGCGCAGCCCGGTCTGGGTGATGACCCCGCGCACGGCGTCGCCTTCGATGACCAGGTCGTCCACGGCGGCCTGGAACACGGTCAGGTTGGCCTGGCCCTCGACGATGGCGCGGATCGCCATGCGGTACAGGTTGCGGTCGGCCTGGCAGCGGGTGGCGCGCACGGCCGGGCCCTTGGAGGCATTGAGCGTGCGCCACTGGATGCCGGCGCGGTCGGCGGCATGCGCCATCGCACCGCCCAGCGCGTCGATCTCCTTGACCAGGTGGCCCTTGCCGATGCCACCGATGGCCGGGTTGCAGCTCATCGCACCCACCGTTTCGATGTTGTGGGTCAGCAGCAGGGTGCGCACGCCGGTGCGGGCCGCGGCCAGCGCGGCTTCGGTGCCGGCGTGGCCACCGCCGATGACGATGACGTCGTAACGATGGAAGGACGGGTTCATGGGGGGCTGTTCAGCTGGGGGCGGGCGCGGAACGGGGGCGGCGCCGGGGTGGCGATTTTAGCGCCATTCGGGGCCGGGACGTCGGTGCCGGCCGGCCGGCGTCGAAATCAGCCCTAAAGTTGGCAGGATTTTTGCAGATAACCCAATAGCACCCATCGTGGCTGGCGCCGTAGGCGCCCGTGACCGGAATTGGAACAGGGGCCGGTACAGGCGCACGGTGGGGGAGCAGAGGGCCGGCAGTCGGGGGACTGTCCGGCCCTGTTTTTTTGCGGTTGTCGGGAAGGCGCCATCCACGCATGGCGTGGAGCTACTGATGCTGGGGCCCTCGCCGGTTGGCGACCCAACAAAACAAACGGCCCCGCATTGCGGGGCCGTCTGTTTTCAGAGGTGCCGACATCCGACAGGGCCGGAACAGGGGGGATCCAGATGTTCCTGTCGGATATCGACGTAGAGCTTTTTGCGGCGGCCCGTGTCGTTTTTGTCACTTTGTGACGTGGGCCGTCACTGTCCGCGTAGATTGCGGCTTGGACCGTGTGAAATGCAAGACGGTTCAGCGCTCAACTGTGCGCTGCGTCGCACGATCCATGTTGCGCCAGGGGGAACCGTTCATCCTCGGCGCACTCGGTGCCGGTGCCGGACGGGTCTGCGGCGGGGGCGCCGACGGCTGGGCGTTCGATTGCGGCGGGCGGCGCATGGAGT
This sequence comes from Stenotrophomonas genospecies 3, assembly GCF_054473855.1. Lineage (NCBI taxonomy): Bacteria > Pseudomonadati > Pseudomonadota > Gammaproteobacteria > Lysobacterales > Lysobacteraceae > Stenotrophomonas > Stenotrophomonas genospecies 3. Next base: position 58,181 of record NZ_JBTMUR010000009.1, on the reverse strand, counting down.
CCATGTTCCGCCACGGCGAACCTCCGTTGTACGACGGTCGCGACGGCGGCGGCGGACGGTGCTCGCCGCCATTGCCCGGACGCGGCGGCGGGCGGTGGTTGTGCGGCGGGCGGTAGATCGGGCGCGAGTAATACGGGTTGCCGTAGCCGCCGTAGTAGCCGCCATAGCCACCGTAGTAGGGGCCGTAGTTGTAGGGATAGCCGGCCGGGTAGCGGTATTCCACCGACGGCGCACCGTGGTAGTAGCTGCCGCTGCGGCCGCCGCCGACATAGTCGTAGGTGGTGCAGCCGGTCAGGGCCAGCAACAGGCCACCGGCAAGCATCAGGCGCATTTTCATGGTGGGTCCCCCCAGAGGACGGGTGTGCAGTCAGCTTCGGGCGCCAGCGTTGAATCGGCCCTTAATTCCGCCGGCCAGGATGAATGGAGGCGAAGGGCTGCATGCTGGCATGACCTGTGTCCCGGTCGCCAGCGCGGGGGCATACGTTAATCTTGCGTCATGAGCGATTCACTGTTGCCCCGCGCCGACGACGTCCTGCTTGCTGCCGCGAGGATCGCCCCGCATGCCAGCGTGACCCCGGTGCTGCGCTCGCACACGCTCGATGCGCTCGCCGGGGCACAGCTGGCGTTCAAGGCCGAGCACCTGCAGCGTGGTGGTGCGTTCAAGTTCCGCGGTGCCTGCAACGCGGTGTGGTCGCTGGAGGCTGATTCCGCCAGTGCCGGCGTGGTCACCCACTCCTCTGGCAATCACGGCGCCGCCCTGGCGCTGGCCGCACGTACCCGGGGCATTCCCTGTCACGTGGTGGTGCCGGAAGGTGCGGTGGCGGCCAAGCTGGCCAATATTGCGCGCCATGGCGCCACGCTCTGGCACTGCCCGCCGACCATTGCCGACCGTGAGGCCACCTGCGCCAAGGTGCAGGCCGACACCGGCGCGACCCTGGTGCATCCCTATACGAATCCGGCGGTGATGGCCGGGCAGGGCACCGCCGCCCTGGAACTGCTGCACAGCGACGGCCCGTTCGACGTGCTGGTGGTGCCGGTGGGCGGCGGCGGCCTCGCCAGCGGCACTGCGCTGGCCCTGCAGCACGCCAGCCCGCAGACCCGTCTGGTGCTGGCCGAGCCGGCCGGTGCCGACGATACCGCGCGCTCGCTGGCCGCTGGCGAGCGCCAGGACGCGTTCACCCCGGACACGATCTGTGATGGCCTGCGTACCCTGATCGCCGCGCCCAATTTCGAACTGCTGCGCGCGGCCGGTGCCGAGGTGATCGTGGTCGATGACGCGGCGACGATGGCCGCGATGCGCCTGCTGTGGGAGGTGCTCAAGCAGGTGGTCGAGCCGTCCTCGGCCACCGTGCTGGCTGCGGTGCTGGCGCAGCCGCAACGTTTCGCCGGACTGCGCGTGGGCCTGGTGCTGTCCGGCGGCAACGTCGACCTGCCAGCGCTGCGCTGGGGCGCGCCGTGAGCCGCGACCGGCAGCGGCCTCGCACCGGCCTGCTGGGCTGGCTGTGGCGGCTGTTTGTCCTGCTGGTGATCTGGCTGCTGGGCGTGACTGCCTGGATCGTCTGGGTCGGCGAGCGTGACCAGGCCGTCAAGGCCGACGCCATCATCGTGCTGGGTGCGGCCGCCTATGACGCCAAACCGTCACCGGTGTTCGAAGAGCGTATCCGGCATGGGCTGGACCTGTACGAGGCCCAGTACGCGCCGCTGCTGATCTTCACCGGCGGCTACGGTGGCACCGGTGCGCGTTTTTCCGAATCGCAGGTGGCGCGGCGTTATGCGCTGAAACATGGCGTGCCGGACGATGCGATCCTGATCGAAACCGCCTCGCGCAATACCGTGCAGAACCTGGTTGAAGCCAAGCGGCTGATGGACCAGCGCGACCTGCACCGGGTGATCATCGTCAGCGATCCGCTGCACATGGCGCGCGCGCTGCGCCTGAGCAAGGCGCTGGGCATCGATGCGCTGGCCTCGTCCACGCCCAGCACGCGCTTCCGCAGCTTCCACACCAGCTGGCGCTTCCTGGTGCAGGAAATCTATTTCTTCCACCGCGACCTGGTGCGCCCGCCGCTGAGTTCGCCGGCCAATACCTGAGGGTGCCGCTGCGCTCGCCGGGCATGGCCCGGCGCTACCCGGTTCACGTGCCGGCCCATACCCGCCTTTGGTAGGTGCCGACCTTGGTCGGCACACTGCTGGCGGCATCGCGATCTGATGGGGTGTGCCAACCAAGGTTGGCACCTACCAGAGCGATTCGCGTACGGCGTGGCATGCGGTAGTGCCGGCCGCTGGCCGGCAGATGCCCAGCATGGAATCATGAAGTTGCCGGCCAGCGGCCGGCACTACGGGACGATCAGCTCTGCTTGCGCCGGATCGGAATTGCCGACACCGGCACCGAGGCCACGTCATGCCCGCCTTCGCGGATCGGTGCGCCCGGGTCCGGCGCCCAGGCGTGCGCATAGATCACTTCCCAGCTGCTGGGCAGCTTGCCGTCGGCGCGCCGCATCGGCTCATATGCCGCTGCCGCAGCGGCGAAACGGCCACGCCCGGTCAGCGTGTGGCGACGGTCGACGCGGGCATTGGTCGCGCCCATCGCGCGCAGTTCGCGCATCAGTGACGGCAGGTCGTCGTAGGTCAGGGTGAACAGGTCGCGGTCCAGCACCGGGTCGCGGAAGCCGGCCATCATCAGCGCATCGCCGAACTGGGCGATCTGCGCGAAGCGGCTCACGTGCGGGCGGTCATCGGCAGCGGCGAATGCTTCGTTGAGTTCGATCAGGGTTTCCGGGCCGAAGGTGGAACACACCAGCAGGCCACCTGGCTTGAGCACACGGCGGAACCCGGCAAACACCGCCGGCAGGTCGTCCACCCACTGCAGGCACAGGTTGCTGAAGATCACGTCCACGCTGTTGTCGGCCAGCGGCAGCGCGGCGGCATCACCGCACAGGCGCTGGAACGGCTTCCACCAGCCGGCCTGGCGCTTGGCCTGGTCCAGCATCGGCAGCGCCACGTCCAGCGCGATCACCTGCGCCTTCGGCCAGCGCTTCTTCATCAACGCGCTGGCATGGCCGGTGCCGGCACCGATGTCCAGCACCACCTCGGGCTTGCGTGCCTCCAGGTAGTCCAGCGATTCGATCAGCCGCGACTGCACTTCGCGCTGCAGGGCGGCGGCGGCGTCGTAGCTGTTGGCGGCACGGGCGAACGCGCGGCGGACGTGGCGGGCATCGAAGTGGGACGGCATTGCGAAAGTCTCTTAGAACGTACCGGGGTAGGCGCCGCCGTCGATCAGCAGGTTCTGCCCGGTGAGGTAACCGGCCTGTGCACTGCACAGGAAGGCGCAGGCGGCGCCGAATTCGTCGGGTGTGCCGAAGCGGCCGGCGGGGATCTGCTGGCGGCGGCGTTCGGCCACTTCGCCGGCGTCGCCGTCCTTGCCCGCACTGTGGGCGAAGTTGGCGCGCAGGCGGTCGGTGTCGAACTGGCCGGGCAGCAGGTTGTTGATGGTGACGTTGTGGGCCACGGTGCGGCGCGACAGGCCGGCGACGAAACCGGTCAGGCCACTGCGCGCGCCGTTGGACAGCGCCAGGATATCGATCGGGGCTTTCACCGCCGACGAGGTGATGTTGACGATGCGGCCGAAGCCGCGCTCGATCATCGCGTCGACGGTGGCGCGGATCAGCGCGATCGGCGCCAGCATGTTGGCGTCCAGCGCGGCAATCCAGTCGTCACGCTCGAAATTGCGGAAATCACCGGGCGGCGGGCCACCGGCGTTGTTGACCAGGATGTCCACCTGCGGGCATGCGGCCAGCGCCGCGACGCGGCCGGCTTCGGTGGTGACGTCGGCGGCGATCGCGCGCACCTCGGCGGCACCGGCCAGCGCGCGCAGCTCTTCAGCGGCGGCCTGCAGGGCGGCTTCACCGCGGGCCACGATCACCACGTTGACGCCTTCACGCACCAGCGCACGCGCGCAGCCCAGGCCCAGCCCCTTGCTTGCGCCGCAGACCAGTGCCCAGCGGCCATTGATACCCAGATCCATGCGTCAATCCCGCGGAATTCGGAAGGCGCTCATTGTCCGCCATCGGCCGGTGACAGGCCGGCAACGAAGTGTTGCAGGGCGACGGCGACCTCGTCGGCATGGCCGAGGAAGGGCGCGTGGCCGCCATGGGCGATGGTCAGCGCCTGTCCGCCCGGGGCCAGCGCTGCAGCGGCCTGCATCGCTGCTGGCGAAACCAGCCGGTCGCGTTGGCCGGCGATCCACAGGCTGGGCTTACCCAGCGTCGGCAGCGCGCCACGCAGGTCGGTGCTTTCCAGCAGCCGCAGGCCTTCCAGCAGCGCGCGTTCGGTGGGCGCACCGCGCTCGACCAGGCGCTGGCGCAGGGTGCGCAGCTCTTCGCGGGCGTGCGCCGAGCCCATCACGTCCAGGGCGAGGAAGCGTTCCAGGGTGCCGGCGAAATCGGTGGCCAGCTCACGCCCGAACTGCTCGAACACGGCCGGTTCCACCGCGTGCGGCCAATCTTCGCCACGTACGAAGCGCGGTGTGGCGGCGATCATCGCCAGCCCACGCACCTTCGGCAGCGTCGCTGCCGCGTGCAGCGCGAACAGGCCGCCCAGCGACCAGCCGCACCACACCGCCGGCGGCGTGGCCGCAGCAATGGCATTGACCACGAACGGCAGGCGCAGCGGCGTGGTGTCGTCGCGGCTGTGGCCATGCCCGGGAAGGTCGACCAGGTGCAGGGTGAACTGGTCTGCCAAGCGCTGCACCAGCGGTGCGAACACGCCGCCCTGCAGGGCCCAGCCGTGGATCAGAACCAGGTCCGGCCCGCGGCCGGTGACTTCAATATGCATGGGGAACTACACGGAACTCAGGCAAAAGCGGGCAGCGGCGGTGGCGCGGCTTCACGCACGGCCAGGGTCACGCGGTCGCGCGCGCTGGCGATGGCCTCGACCAGGCCGCGCACCTGTTCCGGCGTATGCAGTGCGGACAGGGTGACGCGCAAGCGTGCCTTGCCTTCCGGCACCGTCGGTGGGCGGATTGCGCCGACCAGCCAGCCGGCCTGTTCCAGCGTCGTGGACATCGCAACGGCGGTATGGTCATCGCCGCACAGCAGCGGCTGGATCGGCGTTTCCGAAGCCATCAGGTCCAGCCCATGGCGACGGGCTTCGCTGCGGAACAGCGCGATCAGGTCGGTCAGCTTGGTGCGGCGCCAGTGGTCGCGACGCGCCAGGCGCACTGCTTCCAGTGCAGCAGCGGCCATCGCTGGCGGCACCGCAGTGGTGTAGATGTACGGGCGTGCGGTCTCGGCCAGGTGCTCGATCAGGTCGTCGCGGCCCAGCACCAGTGCACCGGAACCGCCCAGTGCCTTGCCCAGCGTGACCAGTTGCAGCGGTACGTCGTCCACGCCCAGCCCGGCGGCGGCCACGGCACCACGGCCATCACCGACCACGCCCACGCCGTGCGCGTCATCGACGTAGAACAGCGCCTGCTGCAGGCGTGCCACAAGCGACAATGCACGCAGCGGTGCGATGTCGCCATCCATGCTGAAGACACCATCGGTGGCCAGCATCGCCGCGCCATCGGGCGCGTGCTTGAGCTGACGCATCGCGCCTTCCGCATCCAGATGTGGATAACGGCGCAGGCGTGCACCGGCCAACCGCGTCGCATCGAGCAGGCTGGCGTGGTTGAGCTTGTCCTGTACGCAGACATCGTTCTCTTCGCTCAGCAATGCCTGCTGCACCGCCAGGTTGGCGGCGAAGCCACTGCCGAACAGCAGCGCACGCGGATAGCCCAGCCACTCGGCCACTTCGCGTTCAAGTGCCTCGTGCAGGGCATGGTGGCCGCAGACCAGGTGCGAGGCACCGGCGCCAGCGCCTTCGCGTGCGGCGGCGTCCTGCAACGCGTTGACCACGCTGAACTGCTGGGCCAGGCCCAGGTAGTCGTTGCTGCAGAAGCCGGTCAGCCACTGGCCGTCCACTTCCAGGCGTACGCCATCACGACGGGTGACCGTGCGCCGCGTGCGGCGACGGCCTTGGGCATCGCGCAGGGCGCGTTGGGCGTGGAGGCGGGCGGTCAGGTCGGGGCGGGCCATGGTGGCTGAATGCGACGACGGGGCGGCTAGGGTAGCGCGTTGCCGCGACGCCTGCCTGCATCCCGTCTCAGGCCGCGTGAGCGCAGCCACAGCCGGGTGCATCGGCGCTGATATCGGCGTGCACGGTGCCGCCGTGGTCGTGGCCCTCGGCATCCACCTGCACCGCCATCGGCTGCAGTCCCAGTCGCGCGAACAGCGCCAGGTCGCGCTCGCTCTCCGGGTTGCCGGTGGTCAGCAGCTTGTCGCCGTAGAAGATGGAGTTGGCACCAGCGACGAAGCACAGCGCCTGCAGTTCATCGCTCATCGCCTCGCGACCGGCCGACAGCCGCACCATCGAGCGCGGCATGACGATACGTGCCACCGCGATCATGCGCACGAACTCGAACGGGTCCAGCTCGGCGCTGCCGTGCAGCGGCGTACCCGCCACCTGCACCAGCTTGTTGATCGGCACCGAATCGGGATGTGCCGGCAGCGTGGCCAGCGCCAGCAGCAGACCTACGCGCTGCGCGCGCGTCTCGCCCATGCCGACGATGCCGCCGCAGCAGGTCTTCAGGCCGGCATCACGCACGTGCTCCAGCGTGTCCAGGCGGTCCTGGTACTGGCGCGTGTGGATGATCGAATCGTAGTAGTCCGGCGCGGTGTCGAGGTTGTGGTTGTAGTAGTCCAGGCCGGCGTCCTTCAGCGCACGTGCCTGTTCGCCACTGAGCATGCCCAGCGTGGCGCAGGTCTCCAGGCCCAGTGCCTTCACCCCGGCGATCATTGCCGCCACCTTCGGAATGTCGCGGTCCTTCGGCGATCGCCACGCGGCACCCATGCAGAAGCGCGACGCACCAGCGGCCTTGGCCTGGCGTGCCTTGGCCAGCACCGCATCGGTTTCCATCAGCTTCTGCGCGTTCACCCCGGTGCTGTAGCGCTGCGCCTGCGGGCAGTACGCGCAGTCTTCCGGGCAGCCGCCGGTCTTCACCGACAGCAACGTGGAGACCTGCACCTGCGAGGGGTCGAAATGCTCGCGATGGACCGCTGCGGCGCGGAACAGCAGCTCGGGGAACGGCAGATCGAACAGCGCCTGCAGTTCGTCGTGTTGCCAGTCGTGGCGGATGGCAGCAGCCATGGCGGGACCTTGGGTACGAGTGGAGCGAGGGCGGCAGTGTGGGTGGGCGTGCGCAGGCTGTCAACAATATTTATGTTCACATGGTTTACAGTGTTTGCACTCCGGGCGATCCCGCCCGGAGCGTTGCTTCTGTCGTCGAGCGCGAAAAGTGATCGGCATCAAGGCGTGTGCGGTGTTTCGCTGATCAACGCGGTCACCTTGCCGAGGATGAAGGGACCGTCATCGAAGTAGCCGTGGCCCCAACCTTCGCGCTGGTCGGCATTGAGGTCATCAAGGGTCCACCAGCTCACCGCGCTTTCTCCTTTCCGGGCGAAGAACGCCTGGCAGGCCGAGATGTCTGCCCACGCCGCAGAGTTGCTATAGACGCTCTCCCGGGTGAAGAAGCGTTCCATGCCGAGCAGAGGCTCGTCGGCGGCATCTTCGAAGATGTTGGACACGATGTAGAGCAGCGAACCGGGAAAGAACAGTGAACGCTCGCTGGCTTCGTCGGCATCCCTCATCGCCAATTGCCGGAACCTCCCGATGCGGTTCTCGTGCTTCGAGATGGCATGCGCGAACCGACGACACGTCACCGCAGGCGCTTCGAGAATAAGGTCGAACGTCAGATCCGGAAGGATCTGCGCTGCCTGGTCCAACAGCTCGCACAGGAAGATGCTGCCGGCGCTGTGGCCGACGAGCGTGATGCGGGGAACAGAGGCTTCGGACTGCAACTGCCTGTGCAGCTCGCGCAGGAATCTGACGCCACCCGATGCCGGGCCGTCGAATGAATCCTGTGCATCCTTCTTCATGGGATTCCACCAGCCGATGCGCCCCACGTCATCGAGATAGAACTCTCGCAGTACTTCTTCCACGATCACGGCGGAGACGGCACCTGGCCGGCCCCGGCCACTGTGCTGGCGTTGCCATACGCGTATCACCAGTCTGGCCACCTTGATGGCCAGCGCGATCCAGTTCAATGCTACGGCCTTGTTGGGTGACGGAGTGCCAAACAGTTCCATTGCCGTGCGCTCGTTGACGATGGCCGCGTGTTCGGCTGGCGGTTCATGTGCCAGCATCTTGTTTACGGGCGTCAGCGTCGCCTCCCTGTAATCCTCCCGGGCCTCGGCAAGGGCCTGGTTCACCTCGGGATCTTCAGCGAACTCCTGTGCGAGATCTGCCGAAAGGCTATCCTCGTCGGGTGGCGCGGCGTTGAGGATCTTCATGCCGGGCGTGAACGCCTGTTCACCGCCGAGCTTTTCCAGAATCTTGTTCTGGACTTTCCTGAAGAGCAGTTTGGCGAGTACTGCACCCAGGATCTCGCCCAGGTTGTTCAACGGAGCTTCGATGTCACCCGTTTCCCAGACGAAGAACAAGGGATAGGCCTGTGCCCGCACATAGGGGTCATGCAGGGTTTCTGCGATGCGCCGTCCACGCTTCTGCGAAACGCGGCCGCCATGTACATGGATGACGATTCCGGAAGGTGACCTGGCCTGCAGCGCGCGACCGACAATCCGGCGAAGGTCTGATTCCTGCAACGTGCCATCACGAAGATGGATGATGTGATCCAGCGGGTCGTAGGCATTCATCTCACACTCCATTGTCATTGAGGATGTCGAGAACGAAGCAATTCACGCAGATGTCGGCACGCAGGTGCTGGCAAGCGCTACCGCGATGACGAGCGGTGGCGGCCTTTCGTTGCCGGCGGAGCTGCACCCCTCCCCAGAGGGCAGCGGCTGCAATGCTACCTCCACGAGGCGCGGTGGACGAACCCGGTAGGAATCGGCCGGCCTTCACGCATGTGGGACGGCGTGCCATTGCTGCCAAAGCATGCGGTTCCCGGTGCGTGAGCGTATTCACCACATCCTGCAAGGCCTTCAGCCACAGTGGCCGCTGCCCAACCAAAGCGCTGGCGCGCAGACTCTGCCCCATGACCGATCTCCATCGCCTCCGCGGCCGCATCACCGCGCTGGTTCTCAGCGAGGCCTGGCGTCGCCGTGCCGCGCTCTGGGGCGGCGCCGTGGCCGTGGCGCTGGTGGCCATCCTGTTCGCCAAGGCCAGTGACGCGGCCTTCCATCTGTTCCAGCGCATCACCGCGCACTCGCCGTGGTGGGCCCTGCTGCTGACGCCGGGCATCTTCGCGCTGCTGGCCTGGCTCACTTCCGGTGTGCTGAAACCCACGCGGGGCAGCGGTATTCCGCAGGTCATCGCTGCGTTGGACAAGCCCGATGAGCCGTTCCGGAAGGTCAATCTTTCGCCTGCGGTCTCGGCGGGCAAGCTGCTGCTGACCTCGTTGTCGCTGCTGGGCGGCGCGTCGGTCGGGCGCGAGGGCCCGACGGTGCATGTGGGCGCCAGCCTGATGTACCTGTTCGGCCGCTGGTTCGGCTTCAAGGACCCGCACGAGCTCTCGCACTTCCTGCTGGCCGGTGGTGCTGCCGGCATTGCGGCGGCGTTCAACACACCGCTGGCGGGTATCGTCTTCGCCATCGAAGAGCTCAGCGGCCGTTTCGAGCATCGCTTCTCCGGCACCCTGCTGACCGCGGTGATCGTCGGTGGCGTGGTGTCGCTTGGCCTGCTGGGCAACTACACCTACTTCGGCCATGTAAGCGCACGCCTGCCGCTGGGCCAGGGCTGGCTGGCGATCCTGCTGTGTGGCGTGGTGGCCGGGTTGCTGGGAGGCCTGTTCGCGCGTGCGGTGCTGGCGAGTGCGGCGGGCCGCCCGCGTTGGCTCGGGCAACTGCGGCAGCGGCATCCCGTGCTGCTGGCTGCAGGCTGCGGCCTGGTGGTGGTGGCGCTGGCGTTGACGTTCGGCGAAGGCGCGTTCGGCACCGGCTACGAGCAGGCGCGCAGTCTGGTGCAGGGGCAGGCGATGGTCGGTCACGAGTTCGGGTTGATGAAGCTGCTGGCGAATCTGGCGTCCTACGTGGCGGGCATCCCCGGTGGCCTGTTCTCGCCGGCGCTGGCGGTCGGTGCCGGCCTCGGCCACAACCTGGCGGTGCTGATGCCGGGTGTGGATCCGCGTGCGTTCGTGCTGCTGGGCATGTGTGCCTATCTGACCGGCGTCACCCAGGCACCGCTGACCTCCGCGGTGATCTCGCTGGAGCTGACCGACAGCGGCGATCTGCTGCTGCCGATCCTGGCCACGGTGCTGATCGCGCGCGGCGTGTCCGGGTTGGTGTGCCGCGTGCCGATCTATCGTGGTCTGGCGGAGGTGTTGATGATGCCCGTCGTGGCGCCGTCGGATGCTGGGGATCGCGAACGCGCGCCCTGAAGGGCGGCGCGGTAACAGATAGCGCTGACACTGCAGCACGCGGTCCGCTGATGGTGAAGCTGACGCAGCGATGGAAGGCTGGCGCATGCGCATCAACTTCCTGCACACGGCAAGCACTGTCCCTCACGCGCTGCTTCGCGTTCTGCTGCCACTGCGTTGCCTGGTCTGCAACGACCCGGGCCACGATGATCTTGACCTGTGCCGCGCCTGCCTTGCCGAGCTGCCGTGGGCCGGCCGCGCCTGCCTGCGCTGCGCATTGCCGCTGCCCGACAACGCCCTGATCGTCTGCGGCAGCTGCCGCGAGGAAGCGCCACCGCAGGCCGCTACCCATGCCAGCTTGTTGTACCTGCCGCCGGTCGACCAGCTGCTGGTGCGCTACAAGTTCCATCAGGATCTCGCCGCCGGTCGCCTGCTGGCGCAGTTGATGCAGCGCGCACCGCCGCCGTGGTCATGCCTACCGCTGGTGCCGGTACCGCTGCACCGGCGCCGCCTGCGCCAGCGCGGCTACAACCAGGCGGCAGAACTGTGCCGCCTGCTGCCGATGCCGGTCTGGCAGGGGCTGTACCGGCGGCGGCATACCGCGCCGCAGTCTGAGCGTACGGCCGAACAGCGCAGGGAAAACCTGTTCGATGCGTTCGATGTACGTGGTCCGGTGCCGCCGCGACTGACCGTGGTGGACGATGTGATGACCACCGGCAGCACGGTGATGGAGGTTGCGGAGACGCTGCGGTGGGTGGGAGCGGACGAGGTGCGGGTATGGGTCTGCGCGCGGGCGCCGTGATCGCCCTCTTCATCACCAGGGGCTAGGATGAGCCCGGTTCCGGATCGAAGGAGTGGCCATGAATTCCCCCTTGTCTCCCCTGTTGTCGGCGGTTGGGCGCAGCTGGTGGATCCTGCTGCTGTACGGGCTCGTCGCACTGGGTTTCGGCATCGTTGCCATCGGCTGGCCGCTGTCTGCAGCCATGGCATTGGCATGGACGCTGGGTGTGATGGCCATCGTTGAAGGTGTCATCAGCCTGTTCGCACTGGTCAGCGGCGGCAGCGGTGCCTCGCGCGGCTGGCTGGCGCTGTATGCCATCGCCTCGCTGGGTTTCGGCATCCTGGCGGTGATCAATCCGCTGGCCACCGCCAGCGTGCTGGTGCTGTTCCTGGCAGCGTGGCTGCTGGTGGCCGGCATCTATCGCATCGTGTTCGCGATCCGCGTGCGCAAGCAGATCCAGGGCGAGTGGCTGCTGATCCTCAGTGGCGTGCTGGCGGTGGTGCTGGGCGTGCTGTTCGCGGCCAACCCGTATGCGGGTGTGGCAGTGACCACGCTGTGGATTGGCATTGGCAGCCTGCTGTATGGGCTGCTGCAGGTGCTGGTGGCATTCAAGTTGCGGAAGTTGAAGTGAGGGCTGCGCTTCCCCTGTTGCTGGGCATGGCGTTGATCCTGACCGGATGTATGCCGGGCGCCACACCCGGTGTCTTGGCAGGCAAGGATCATGCACCACGCCCCGGCGTGGATGTGCGCCTGAGTGCGGTCGATGCAGCCGGCAAGGGCACATCGGTGCAGTGGCAGGGCGAGACCCTCGCCCTGCGCGAGCCCCCGATTGCCGGCAGCGCGGATATTGCCGATGTGCGCTATGTGCTGGATGAAGGCAAGCAGCCGGGCCTGCAGATCCGCTATCGGCCGGAGGCACATCAGCGCATCCACGATGGCACCGCTGCCTTGGTGGGCCAGCGTGCGGCGCTCAGCGTGGATGGCCGCGTGCTGATGGTGGCGACGGTGCAGGGACCGTTCGGCGAATCGATGATGCTGAGCGGCTTGTCCAGCGTTGCCGAGGCGCGGGAGCTGGCGAAGCACATCACTGGCGAATGACGGGCGCGCCATGAACCCGCGCTGCGCGCGGAGGTCGACCCAGGTCGACCGCTACCGGGCGAACCGTGCTTCGATTTCTTCCAGCGACTTGCCCTTGGTCTCCGGCAGCCAGAACGCGGCCACCAGGAAGAACACGAAGGTGCACGCCGCCCAGAACACGAACATGCTGGCGTAGCCATAGTGGCCCACCGTGGGCAGGAAGATCGCGGCGATAGTGGTCGACACGAACTGGTTGATCAGCAGCGCGATGCTCATGCCGTTGGAGCGGATGCGGTTCGGCATCAGCTCCGACAGTGCCAGCCATACGCAGACGCCGGGGCCGACCGCGAAGAATGCGACGAACACCAGGATGCAGGCGGCCACTGCCCAGCCGTGTGCCGGTGGCGGCACCGGGCCGATGCGGGCCTGCTCGATACGCAGCGGTGCCTGCGCTGCAGCGGCCGGATCGGCGAACGGGTTCAGATGCAGTTTGCGGAAGAACGCGCCGATCACGCTGTCCGGCTGCACGGTGCCGGCACGCTCGATGCGCAGCTCGCGGTCGGTCAGGTTGTCGCTGCGCAGGGCGCGCACATTGGTGAAGTCGCCATAGGCATACGACACGGTCAGCTGCAATGGCCGGCCTTCGCTGTCGATGCCAGCGCCAAGGCGCTGCCACTGCGCATCATCCAGTACCAGTTGCAGCCCATCGCCGCTGACCGCCGCCTGCAGCTGCGGCTGCACGTCGGTGCGGCCGCGTTCGGCCTGGAAGAACAGCGTGGCGGCGGCCAGCAGGGCCACGCAGATGCCGCCACTGCCGAGCATCAGCAGGAACTTGCGGCCCTTGCGGTCGACCAGCAGCAGCGCGACCACGGTCATCACCGCATTGAGCAGCTTGATCGCCACGTCGGCACCGTTGGCCACCGAGCCGGACAGGCCGGCCTGGTTGAGGATGTTCACCGCGTAGGCCAGCACCGAGTTGATGCCGGTGGCCTGGGTGCAGGCCAGCACTACGCAGGCGAGCAGGAACGGCACCACGTAGCGGCGGCTGAGCAGCGGGTCGCGCTTGCCGCTGCCGCTGCTCGATTCCGGTGCCTGGATCTGTGCAAGCGTCGGCTCCACCTCCGAAGCGGGCAGCACGCGCTGCAGGCTGCGGCGCGCATCATCGATGCGGCCGCGACGCACCAGCCAGCGCGGCGATTCGGACAACCAGAAGATGCCGGCGCAGAACAGCAGGCCCGGCGCCAGGCAGGTCCAGAAGATGGTGCGCCAGGCGTGGTCCTTCACCGTGAACAGCTCCTGCGCCTGCTGCGCGACCGGCAGTGAGCGCACGGCTTCGGCGGCGGCATCCACGGCGTGGGCGTGGTAGAGGCCGATCAGGGCAGCCAGCACCAGGCCAACGGTCAGCAGCAGCTGGAACATGGCCGCGCCGCGCCCGCGTCGCTCGGGGCTGAGCACTTCGGCCAGGTACAGCGGAATCACCACGCCGATCAGGCCGCCACTGATGCCCTGCAGCAGCCGGCCGAGCAGCAGGGGCGTGTAGCCGGACGCCAGTGCCATGATCGGGATCGAGGCAGTGAACAGCAGGCCGGCCAGCAGCATCGCACCGCGGCGGCCGATCAGGTCGGCAATCATGCCGGCGAACAGCGAGGACAGCACGCTGCCGAGCAGCACTGCCGCGACGACGAAGCCGAGTTGCTGGCTGCTGAGCTGCCAGGCGTGGCTGGCCGTTGCCTCCAGGTAGGGCAGGGCGCCGGCGATGATGCCGATGTCGATGCCGTACAGCAGGCCACCGAGGCCGCCGATGAAGAGCAGGTAGCGTACGGGCCAGCGCGGAGCGGTGCTTGCGGTCATCGGCATATCCCAGGAGGCGTTTCGGTGCGGATTGCCTTCGTAGAGTCGAGCTTGCTCGACTGACCGTGCGGGGCGCGGCAGAGCAGTCGAGCAAGCTCGACTCTACAAAGGCGGTGCGTCAGGCATTTCCGGCGTTAAGGAGCGGCGGCACGTCAGGCGTTTGCAGCGTTCAAATCGACCACGCGCCCACCAACCACCACCTGCTGCAGGCGCAGCTCGGCGTCCAGCACCACCAGGTCGGCGCGGGCGTCGGGCGCGATGCGGCCGCGATCGTCCAGGCCCAGGTAGTCCGCCGGGAAGGTGGAAACACGCTGCGAGGCATCGGCCAGCTCCAGGCCCACGTGCACCAAGTTGCGCAGCGCCTGGTCCATGGTCAGTGCACTACCTGCCAGCGAACCGGTCGCCAGGCGCACGCAGCCGCCGCACTTGTGCACGCGCTGTTCGCCCAGCGCGTACTCGCCATCGGGCATGCCGGTGGCGGCGGTGGCGTCGGTCACCGCGTACAGGCGCGGAATCGCGCGCGCGGCCAGGCGGATCACGCCGGGGTGGATGTGCTGCAGGTCGGGAATGATCTCGGCGTACTGCGCATGCGCCAGTGCCGCCGCCGCAATGCCCGGGCGATAGTGATCGACGCCGGTCATGCCGTTGAACAGATGGGTGAAGCCGGAGGCACCGGCCTGCAGCGCGGCCACGCCTTCCTCGTAGGTGCCAGCACTGTGACCAAGCTGCACGCGGATGCCCATTGCCGAAAGCGCGGGAATCAGCGCGGTGTGCTCGCCGATCTCCGGGGCCAGCGTCATCACCCGGATCGGCGCCAGCGCGTGTAGCTGCTGTACCAGCGCCAGCGTCGCCTCGATGGTGCGGTTGGGCTGCGCGCCCAGCCGCTGCGGGCTGATGAACGGCCCTTCCAGATGCACGCCGGCAATACAGGCGGCCTCGGCGTCGGGTGCCGCCATGGTGGCGGCCACGCCAAGCAGCGCGTGCTCGATCTCGTTGAGCCCGGCGGTCATGGTGGTCGCCAGCAGCGTGGTGGTACCGAAGCGCAGATGGGTGCGGGCGATGGTGCGCGCCACGTCGCCGCCCTGCATCAGGTCCACGCCGGCCGCGCCATGCACATGCAGGTCGATGAAGCCGGGCAGGATCACCGGGAGCTGCAGGTCGTCAGCGCCGCTGTGGTCATCCACCTGCAGCTGGCGCACCTGCGAATCGAAGTGGACGTGGCCACGCCGCCAACCCAGCGGAGTGAGGATGCGGCCATGCAGGGATCGGCTGTCGGTCATGCGGTGGGCTCGGCGATGATCACTTCGATGCCCAGCCGCTGCAGCCCCTCACGGGTTGCATCGTCAATGCCGGCGTCGGTGATGATGGCGTGGATCTGATCCAGCAGGGCGATGCGATGCAGGCTGACGCGGCCGAATTTGGAGGCGTCGGTCAGCACCACGATACGGCGCGCACGCTCGACCATGCGATGGTTGAGGCGGGCTTCGGCTTCATCGTGGGTAGTCAGGCCGAACTGCAGGTCCAGGCCGTCCACACCCAGGAACAGGGTGTCGAAGCTGTACGAATTGAGGCTGGCTTCGGCCTGGCTGCCCTGCAGCGACAGCGACTGCTGGCGCAACAGGCCGCCGGTCAGCAGCACGTTGATGCCGGCCGCGTTGGCCAGTTCCCAGGCGATGTTCAGCCCGTTGGTCATCACCGTCACGTCGCGCTGCGTGCGCAGGTGGCGGGCCAGGGTCATCGTGGTCGAGCCGGAGTCGATGATGATGTTGTCACCAGGCCGTACCAGGCGCGCGGCACACGCGCCGATCGATTCCTTCAGCGGCAGGTTCAGTGCGTCCTTTTCGTGGATGTCCTGTTCCTGCGGCGGCGTGCGCACCAGCGTGGCGCCACCGTGGGTACGGTTGGCCAGGCCCTGCGATTCGAAATGGGTCAGGTCGGCACGGATGGTCACCGCCGACACGCCGAAGCGCTCGACCAGATCGGCCACCTGCACCGAGCCGTGCTCGATCAGCAGCTGCAGGATCTGTTGCCGGCGGGAGCGGGTGTTGCGCATGGCCATTCTCGGTGTCGCGGGGAAAGGTAGAGATTAGCCGTTCGCAGCAACGGCGGCAGCCGAACCTGCGTGGTGCGAGCGGGTTCCGGCCTGGTTGGCGCTGCAGGCACGGGCGTACTCACCCAGGCACAGGCCGATACGGTGCTGCACCAGTGCGGTGGGGGTGTTGGCCAGGGTGCCTTCGCGCACGGCGCGGTACTGTTCCGGCAGGTACTGGCTGAGCAGCACCAGCGGCGGCGCGTGCTGTTCCAGGTTGGCGAACAGGGTCTGCACCGCCTGTACCAGCGCCGGCTCGCCCCAGTAGTAGCGGCAGCGGTCGCTGAAGGAGTAACTGCGCAGCAGGCGCAGCGCTGCCCCATCGCACTGGTAGTAGGACTGCCAGTACTTCGGCTGCGCCACCATCACCTCGTCCAGCATCTGCGGCAGGCGCGAGCGTTGTGCGGCCGGCAGCAGTTCTGCCTCGATCGCGGCCAGCGCGAACAGCGCTTCGCGGTAGGCGAAGGTCGCCGCCGGGCCGACCTTGAGGATGGCGAAGTGGTCGCGCACCAGCGCGTGCAGGCCGCTTTCGCGCTGGTAGTCGGTGGAGTGCGCCTCGAACACGATGCGTGGCTGCTGTTCCAGGAAGTCGGCCAGCGTGCTGGCGGCGGCCGGGTCGTATTCGTGCACGCTGCTGTGGTCGAAGTCGACGCCCGGCTGCACCACCATCGCGATCACGCGCTGCCACGCATCACGCAGCTGCGGCGTGTCGAACGCCTGCTGGTGGATGGCCAGGGTCTGCGCGGCGGCGGCCGGCGTGGTCACCTGCAGTCCCTCGGCAAGCGAGGCTTCTCCACCGGGAATCGGCACCTCGGTACCGATCACGTAGACCGGCGGCGGCAGGCCGTGTTCGGCGGCGGTGCGTTCGGCGATCTCGGCCAGCTCGGCCGAGCGTGCGGCAACGATGGCATCGGGCAGCGGCACCGGGTCATCGGCGCAGGACATGCTGCAGTCGAGATGGATCTTGTGGAAACCGGCGGCGACGTAGGCTTCGATCAGCACGCGCGCGTGGGTCATCGCTTCGGCAGCCGGGCGCTTCTGCCAGGCATTCGGGCCAAGGTGGTCACCGCCGAGGATCAGCCGCTCGCGCGGGAAGCCTTCCTCATCGGCCAGGGTACCGACGTAGTCGCGGTACTGCGGCGGGGTCATGCCGGTATAGCCGCCGAACTGATCGACCTGGTTGGAGGTGGCCTCGACCAGCAGCACGGTGCCGTGTGCCAGCGCCACGTGCATGGCCGCGCGCAGCACCTGCTCGTTGCTGCAGCAGACGCTGTACAGGCCGACGTTGGCACCGGCGCGGTGGGAGGCAAGCAGGGTCTGCAACGGGGACATGGTCAGGCTCCGGACATCAGGAAAACGAGGGTTGGCAGGCGAGCAGGGCGGCACCACGTGCGCCACCGGCATCGCCGAAGCGCGGCGGCACGATCGGCGGTACCTGCACGCCGTTGAACAGATGGGCAGCGATGGCCGACGGCAGCTGCTGGTACAGCGGCGCGTACTGCGAGAGGCCACCGCCGAGCACGATCACGTGCGGGTCCAGCGCCAGCACCAGCGCGGCCAGGCTGTGGCCAAGCAGATCGCGGTGGATGTCCAACGCCTTGCGCGCACGTGCATCGCCGGCTTCGGCCAGGGCGATCACGGCGCTGGCGTCGGCGGCGCTGCCACCGAGGTGGCGCTCGATCATCGCCACACCGCTGCCGGACACATAGCGCTCCACGCAGCCCTGCAGGCCGCAGCCGCAGTCCAGCAGCGGCAGGCCGTGGCGCTGCAGCAGGTGGCCGGGCACGCTCCAGTGGCCCCATTCGCCGGCCAGGCCGTTGAAGCCGGACAGCAGCCGGCCGTGCAGGCAGAAGCCGCCGCCGGCACCAGTGCCGAGGATGGCGCCGAACATGCTGGGGTAGCCGTCAGCCGCGCCGCCGTGCGCTTCAGACAGGGCAAAGCACTGCAGATCGTTGCCGAAGTGGAGCGGGCGCTGCAGGCGCGCCTGCAGATCCTGCGCCACGCATTGGCCGGTCAGTGCAGGCACGTTCGCGCTGAGCTGGCGGCCGCTGCGGCGGTCACGCACGCCGGGCAGGGCGATGCCGATGGCCGCATCGCTGCGGCCGAGGGCGGCGTCCGCCTCGGCCACCAGCGCCACCACCGCCTGCAGGAAGCCGTCGTAGTCACCCTGTGGGGTGGCCACGCGGCGGCGCCAGGTGACCTGCATCGCCGCATCGCACGCCACCAGCTCGATCTTGGTGCCGCCG
The DNA here is from genome assembly GCF_054473855.1 of Stenotrophomonas genospecies 3. NCBI lineage: Bacteria > Pseudomonadati > Pseudomonadota > Gammaproteobacteria > Lysobacterales > Lysobacteraceae > Stenotrophomonas > Stenotrophomonas genospecies 3. Next base: position 39,729 of record NZ_JBTMUR010000009.1, on the reverse strand, counting down.
ATGTCGATGCCGTAGCAGGCGTGGGCGATCAGCTCAGCCATGGTGGATGGTGACGCCCTTGACGACGCGGTTGACGGTGCCATCCGGGAACGGGTTGTCCGGGGTCAGGCCAAGCGCGGCCGAGCGCTGCAGCGCGAACAGCTGCGCGAAGCCCAGCCACACCGGCGCCAGCCACGGGTCGTCCAGTGCCGGCACGGTGAGGGTGTATTCGTCATCGGCGCCGATGTCCGAATGCGGGCCGATCGCCAGCACCTGGCCGGCCACGCCGTCGCGGCGCAGTTCTTCCAGCAGGTCCTGTTCGTAGCGGCGCGCCAGCGGCTGCACGCTGCGCAGCACCACCACCAGGGTGTTGCCATCCAGCGTCGACTTCGGCCCATGACGGAAGCCCAGCGGGGTGTTGGCCAGCGCCAGCACGCGGCCAGCGGTCAGTTCCAGCACCTTCAGCGCGCACTCGCGTGCCAGCGCTTCCAGTGGGCCGCTGCCGAGGTAGATGATGCGGTTGAACGGGCGCTGCGCCAGCGCCGCCACCGGTGCGTCCCACTGCGCCTGGCCTTCGCGGGCCAGCGCGGCGATCTGCTTCAGGCGCGCCACGCGCGCATCCCACGGCGAACGATCGAACACGGTCAGCGCGGCCAACAGCATGCAGGTCAGGCTGCTGGTCATGGCGAAGGCGCGGTCGCAGCTGGCCGACGGCATCAGCAGGGTGCAGGTATCGGCACGGCCGGCGCCACGGCGGGCCAGTTCGCCATCGGCGTTGCAGGTGATGTCGAGGAAGCGCGCGTCATCCACGTCGCTGCGCACGCGGTCAACCGCCGCCACGCTTTCCGGGCTGGAACCGCTGCGGCCGAACGAGACCAGCAGGGTCGGGCGGTCGCGCTGCAGGTACAGCGCCGGGTGGGTCAGCAGGCTGGTGGTGTGCACCACGCGCACATCGGCTGGCCACTGCGCGTTGATCGCGTCGGCCACCATTTCGGCGATGAAGCCGGAGCTGCCGGCGCCGGTGAACAGCACGCGCTGGTTGGGATCGTTGAGGCTGTCGCCGAGGAAGGCCTGCAGGCGGTCGCGGGCACGCGACAGGTCCTGTGCAAGGGCTTCCCACAGCGCAGGCTGCTGGGCGATTTCGGTAGCGGTATCGGCTCCGCCAAGGCGCTGCCAGGCGGACACATCGGAAAGCAGGGTGACGTCCATTCGGAGGTTCCAGTTGGGCCAGCGCACCATCTGCGTTTTCTTTCGAAATGTCAAATAGCGAAAGTAAAAAGAAAGAAAATGTGACGCCGACTTCGCTCTGCCTGGAGCACGTCGGAAAACGCAAGAATCCGCCGAATGCGTTATCGCACAATGCTTAACAGGCGACTGCAAGCGATTACACAAAGTATTGCGTCGCAACAACTTTCGTTTCAATGGAATATATCTTCCTTTTTCCTTTCAATTTGTTGACATCTTTCGAATCGCTGCCCTAGAGTCGGCCCAATCGCTTTCGAAACGCCCGGTGAACGGGTTGGGAGTCCGCGTGGAAAACTGCGTTCGTCGCTCGCCGCTGATGCTGGCCCTGTTGCCGGCATTGATGCTGGCGTCCATGCCGGCCCAGGCCGAGCCGGTCGGCAACCTGCGTTCGGTCGCCGCCAGCGCCAGCGGCGACGGCGTGCAGGGCTGGGACCTGCAGACCGACAAGGGCGCGCGCATCCGCATCGAACTGCCGGCCACCGACATCATCCGCGTGCAGGCCGGCCGCAACGGCACGCTGACCGGTGCCGGCGACAAGGCCGCACCGATCGTGCTGCCGCAGCCCAAGGCGAACGTGAAGGCGCAGCTGGAAGAAGACGCACAGGAAATCCGCGTGCGCACCTATGCACTGGTCCTGCATGTACAGCGGCAGCCGCTGCGCATGCGCCTGGAACGCCTGGACAACGGCCAGCCCACCGCGCTGTGGCAGGAACTGCAGCCGCTGGACCTGGATGCCACGCAGAGCGTGCAGGTGCTGTCCTCGCAGGCTGATGAGGGCTACTTCGGTGGCGGCCAGCAGAACGGCCGTTACCAGTTCAAGGGCCGCGAGCTGGACGTGTCCTACTCCGGCGGCTGGGAAGAGGGCGACCGCCCCAGCCCTGCACCGATGCTGCTTAGCAGCCGTGGCTGGGGCATGCTGCGCAACACCTGGAGCGATGGCAGCTACGATCTGCGCGAGGCCGACCAGGCCACGCTGCTGCACCGCGAAGACCGCTTCGATGCCTATTACTTCGTCGGCGCCGACCTGCCTAAACTGATCGAGCGCTACACCCAGCTGACTGGCCGCCCGAACATGGTCGCGCGCTGGGCGCTGTCCTACGGCGATGCCGATTGCTACAACGACGGTGACAATGCCAAGAAGCCCGGCACCGTGCCCGAAGGCTGGAGTGACGGCCCCACCGGCACCACGCCGGATGTGATCGACTCGGTGGCCAAGCAGTACCGCGCCCACGACATGCCCGGTGGCTGGATCCTGCCCAACGATGGCTACGGCTGCGGTTACAAGAAGCTGCCGGAAACCGTGCAGGGCTTGGCCAAATACGGCTTCCGCACCGGTCTGTGGACCGAGAACGGCGTCGACAGGATCGCCTGGGAAGTGGGCAAGGCCGGCAGCCGCGTGCAGAAGCTGGACGTGGCCTGGACCGGCAAGGGCTACCAGTTCGCGATGGACGCCAACCGTCAGGCGTTCAACGGCATCCTCGACAATTCCGATTCGCGCCCGTTCCTGTGGACGGTGATGGGCTGGGCCGGCATCCAGCGCTACGCCGTAGCGTGGACCGGCGACCAGAGCAGCAGTTGGGATTACATCCGCTGGCACGTGCCGACCCTGGTCGGTTCGGGCCTGTCCGGCATGGCCTACGCCAGTGGCGATGTGGATGCGATCTTCGGCGGCAGCGCCGAAACCTTCACCCGCGACCTGCAGTGGAAAGCCTTCACCCCGGTGCTGATGGGCATGAGCGGCTGGTCGTCGAACGCACGCAAGCACCCGTGGTGGTACGACGAGCCCTATCGCAGCATCAACCGCGATTACCTGAAGTTGAAGATGCGCCTGACCCCGTACATGTACGGGCTGGTGCACGAGGCCGCGCAGACCGGTGCACCGCCGGTCCGCGGCCTGATGTGGGACAACCCGCGCGACCCGCATGCGCAGGATGAAACCTACAAGTACCAGTTCCTGCTTGGCCGCGACCTGCTGGTGGCGCCGGTGTACCGCAGCCAGGCCGCCAGCCGTGGCTGGCGCCGCGACATCCACCTGCCGGCCGGCGGCTGGATCGACTACTGGGACGGCCGCCGCGTGCAGGCCGCCGCCGATGGCCGCCAGCTCGACCGCCAGGTGGACCTGGCCACGCTGCCGGTGTTCGTGCGTGCCGGTGCGATCCTGCCGATGTACCCGTCGATGCTGTTCGATGGCGAGAAGCCTCTGGATGAAGTGACGTTCGACCTGTACCCGCAAGGGGATTCGCAGTACGCGCTGTACGAGGACGACGGCAACACCCGCCGCTACCAGCAGGGCGAATCGAGCACGCAGCAGATCCGCGTGCAGGCGCCGGCGCAGGGCAGCGGCCCGGTGCAGGTGCAGATTGATGCCGTGCAGGGCCAGTACAACGGCCAGCTGGCGCAGCGTCGTTATGGCCTGCGCGTGCTCAGCCGCCAGGCGCCGCGCGCGGTGCAGGCCGGTGGTCGCGCGCTGCCGGCGCTGGCCGATGCCGCTGCGTTCAACAACGCCAGTGAAGGCTGGTACTTCGATGCCAAGGAGCGTCGTGGCACCGTGCATGTGCGCACCGCCGCCCAGGACATCCGCCAGCCGCTGCAGTTGCAGCTGGACTTCGCGGTGGCTGCCGCGGCCGCCGACGATGCCTATCCGGCCGCGCCGGTGCTGGGCCGCGAACTGCCGGCCGACAGCCTGCTGGTGGTCAACCGCCCGGCCGAAGAACCCGGCCATGGGCTGGAAAATGCCTTCGATGATGATCCGGGCACCTGGTTCCGCAGCGTGCGCAACCAGGCCGTGCGCACCGGTGCGCACGAGTGGGTGATCGGCTTCGGCGAGCGCAGGATGATCGACGGCATCGACATCGCGCCGCGCAACGACAAGAACTGGAAGCACGGCCAGGTCCGCGACTACGAGGTGTACCTGGGCGACAGCAATGGCGAGTGGGGCGAACCGATCGCCCGCGGCCGCCTGCAGCTGAAGGAAGGCGTGCAGCGCATCGACTTCCCGGCCCACGCCGGCCGCCTGCTGCGTTTCCGCGTGCTGAGCGTGCAGAACCCCGAAGGCGACGGCGCCAGCAGCACCGACCCGATGGTCATTGCCGCACAGGGCAGCGCCCGCGCCTTCGACGCATTGCAGCCGCGCGATGTCGGCCCGATCGCCTTGTCCACCTTCCACATCCTCGAACACCAGGAACCGGAGCGACCGGCCCGGCAGCGCTATCTCTCCGAGCTGCCGGTGCCGGCCGCGCTGGCCAGCCAGGTGCGCACCGACCAGTCCTTCCGTGGCGACGCCGGCATGCGCATGAACGGCCTGCAGTTCCGCCGTGGCCTGGGCGTCGGCGCCAACAGCCGCATCGACCTGCGCCTGCAGGGCGGCTGGCACCTGCTGCGTGCCGACCTCGGCATCGACGACGCCTGCCGCACCGCCGGTGGCCTGCAGTTCCAGGTCTGGGGTGACAACCGCCTGTTGTATGACAGCGGCCTGGTGAAGGCACCCGGCGTGGTCAAGCCGGAGCTGGACATCCGAGGCCTTTCCACCCTGAGCCTGCGCACGCTGGGTGCGCAGGGCAGTCAACCCGCCCAGGTCTGCGCCAACTGGGCCAATGCCGTACTGATCGGCCAGGAGGGCGACTCCGCCAGCATCGTCGCCCCATGACCCCCTCGTAACACCGCTCCTCCCCCCGCCCATTCCGACTACGGCCCTCGTGGCCGTGGCCCGGGAGCGTTTTGCCCGCCGAACGCCCACGCGCTCACCTATTGCGCTGCACCCCTGCCAGGAGAGAACCCCGATGTTGCCCGCCCGCCACCACCGCCCCCCCTGTCGTTCGATCGCTCCGCTGTCGCTGGCCATCGCCGGCGTGCTGCTGTCGGTCGCCGTTCCTGCCCTCGCCCAGGAGAGCAAGGACAAGGCCACCGACCTGGCCCGCATCGAGGTCACCGGTTCCAACATCCGCCGCACCGACGTGGAAACCGCCTCGCCGGTGCAGGTGATCAGCAAGCAGGACATCCAGAACATGGGTGCGCGCACGCTGCTGCAGGTGCTCGACAACCTGCCCGCCGCCCGCCCGGCGCAGCAGGACGCGCGTTCGCTGTTCACCGGTTCCGATGGTGCCTCGCAGGCCAATCTGCGTGGCCTCGGTGCCCAAGGCACGCTGGTGCTGCTGAACGGTCGCCGCCTGTCGTACTACGGTGCACCGGCCGGCTTCCAGACCCAGTTCGTCAACATCGATGCGATCCCGGCCGCGGCCATCGAGCGCATGGAAGTGCTGACCGACGGCGCCTCGGCGGTGTACGGCACCGACGCGGTGGCCGGCGTGATCAACGTGATCACCAAGCGCAACTTCCAGGGGGCCGAGGTCAGCTTCACCAACGACACCTCTTCGCGCATCGACTCCTACGGCGAACGCCAGGCCAGCATCACCGCCGGCTTCGGTGACCTGGCCGAGAACCGCTTCAACATCTACGGCGCGGTGAACATGTACCGCCGCGACGCGATCCCGCTGAGCGATTTCTACGACAAGCGGCCCGACCAGTACTACGTCAACAATCCGAACTACCTCAACAACCTGCGCCTGGGCGTGGGCAGCAAGCCGGGTGAATTCAATCCGGGCACTTACTTCGCCTTCGATCCAGTCACCGGCCGCCGTGTGCAGGAAGCTGCGCCGGGTTGCAGGAACGTGCTGACCAGTGAAGCGGCCGGTCCGCGTTGCGTCTGGGAAACCTGGATGAACAACGAGATCGACGCCGGTGCCAAGTCCGAGCGCAACACCGCCTACCTCAACGGCACCTTCCTGGTCGGTGACAGCACCGAGATCTTCGCCGAGGCGACCTACACCGACATCGACCTGCGTGCCAACGGCGGCACGCCGCGCACCTACGGCACCACCACCGGCAACCCGACCAGCTGGTTCTCGCGCAATACCGGCAACACCGTCAACCAGTTCCTGTACCCGTTCCTGGGCCCGAACAACGAATACAACCACGCCAGCCCGCAGATGAAGGCGATGATGGGCGGTGTGGTCGGCCTGAACTACCTGCTGCAGGATGCCGGCCCGAACTATTTCGGCCAGCGCAATACCGACAAGAGCTACCGCGTGCTGGCCGGTGCGCGTGGCAACCGGGGTGACTGGAACTGGGAGACTGCCTTCGCCAGTGCCGGTACCCACTCCACCACGTACCAGACGATCAACGTCAACATCAAGGGCTTCGAGAAGGCGTTCGGCCCGTACTCGGTCGATCCGACCACCGGCCGCGTGATCATCTCCGACCACCCGGCGTACAAGTTCGGCGAGATCAGCGAAGCCAACGCCGCGCTGATCCGTGAAGCGTTCCCGACCTTCGACATCCAGTCGTGGACCCGCCTGCACACCCTCGACGGCAAGATCGAAGGCCCGCTGTTCCAGCTGCCGGCCGGCGAGATGCGTGCGGCATTCGGCTTCAACGCCAGCCGCGAAACCTTCTACACTCCGGGCAACGCCGACGCCGCCAACGGTCTGATCACCCAGCAGGGCGGTTCCTGGTTCGACGGCAAGCGCAACACCTACGCGCTGTTTGCCGAAACCGTGGCGCCGATCACCGACAAGCTGGAACTGGATGCGGCGGTGCGCGTGGACAAGTACCCGAACTTCAGTGCCAACGTGGCACCGAAGATCGGCTTCAAGTACCAGGCGTTCGACCAGCTGATGCTGCGCGGTACCTACTCCACCGGCTTCCGTGCACCGAGCCTGGCCGAGTCCGGCAATGGCGGCGTGTTCGCCCAGCTGGGCGGCTTCCGCGACGAGCTGCGCTGCAACGAGACCAACGCCATCGCGAACCTGTTGCTGAAGTCGCAGCGGCCGGGTGATGTCGACCTGGGCAAGAACATGCTGAACGTCGACTGCAGCCGCACCGTGGCCCGCATGACCCAGCCGAACAAGGACCTGAAGCCGGAGAAGGCGAAGATCGCCACCCTCGGCTTCGTCTACGAGCCGGCGAGCTGGCTGTCGGTGTCGGCCGACTACTGGTTCATCTACCGCAACAACGAAATCGTCGCGCCGGACTATCGCCGCATGGAAGACATCATCTCGATGTCGCGCTCGCCGATCACCGACAGCGACCGCGCCAACCTGGCGCAGCTGGCGGCCATGTGTGCCGACCCGGCCAGTGGCGTGAGCTGCCCGTCGGTGCTGCCGGGCTATTCGGCCGGCAACGTGGCCAGCGTGGTGGGCCAGTACAAGAACCGAGGCAAGACCCTGATCGACGGCTTCGACATCGATGCGCGCAGCCGTTTCTCGCTGGGCGACTGGGGCAACCTGAACATCGGCCTGGCCGCCACCATCGCCAACCGCAACCGCTTCTACATGGATGCGGAGAACGGCTGGTACTACGGCGACGTGGTCGGCTACTACAACAACCCGCGCCTGCGTGCCACGCTCAATGCCGACTGGACCTACAAGCAGGTGACCACCAGCATGTTCGTCAACTACGTGGGCGGCACCAAGTGGGCCACCGACCAGGTTGATGAGGTGAGCAACAACAAGGAAACCTGCACCGGCGGCTACCTGGCCCTGCAGAAGAGCAAGTGCGATGGTGCGCCGTCGTGGTGGACTGCCAACATGAGTGTCACCTGGCGCCCGGATGACGCGTGGAACCTGAGCTTCACCGTCAAGAACCTGTTCAACCGCCTGCCGTTCTACGATCCGAACAGCTTCCTGGGTGACTCCAGTGACTACGCCACCATCTTCGGTCGTGGTTACAGTGTGACCATCGGCTACCGTTTCAAGTAATTCCGTTTGCGTGACCCGGCGGGCCGGCTACGGCCGGCTCGCTGCCAAGAGGAGAGATGTTTGCCATGAAGCGTAGGGAATTCATCGCGGCCAGTGCCGCTGTCGCCGCCAGCAGCCTGCTGCCGCAGACCCCGGCGTGGGCACGCGGGCGCAAAGTGCGCCTGGCCATGATCGGTACCGGCATGCGTGGCCTTGTGCTGCTGAAGGAGCTGGTGCGCCGCGACGACGTCGAAGTGGTTGCCGTCTGCGATATCGAGCCGATCATGCTCGGACGCGCCGTGGAGATGGTGACCAAGGCCGGCAAGCCCGCGCCGAAGACCTACGGCCAGGACCGCGATACCAACGCCTGGAAGCGCCTGCTGGAACAGAAGGGCATCGATGGCGTGATCATCGCCACGCCGTGGGAGTACCACGCACCGATGGCGATCGCCGCCATGCAGGCCGGCGTGGCCGTGGGCTGCGAAGTGGTGGCCGGCATCACCCTGCAGGACCACTGGGACGTGCTGAAGACCCAGCTGAGCACCGGTACCCCTTACATGCTGCTGGAGAACGTCTGCTACCGCCGCGACGTGATGGCCGCGCTGCAGATGGTGCGCCAGGGCCTGTTCGGCGAGCTGGTGCATCTGCAGGCCGGCTACCAGCATGACCTGCGCGGTGTGAAGTTCAATTCCGGCGACCCGAACCAGCCCTACGACAGCGGCGTGGAATTCGGCCCCAAGGGCTGGAGCGAAGCACACTGGCGCACCGAGCATTCGGTGGAACGCAACGGCGAGCTGTACCCCAGCCACGGCATCGGCCCATGCGCGATGTACACCGGCATCAACCGTGGCAACCGCTTCACCCATATCAATGCCTTCGCGACCAAGGCGCGTGGCCTGCACGAGTACACCGTTGCCAAGAGTGGTGGCACCACCCACCCCAGCACCAAGGTGAAGTTCAAGCTGGGCGACATCGTCACCACCACGCTGGCCTGCGAGAACGGCGAGACCATCCTGCTGCAGCACGACACTTCGCTGCCGCGCCCGTACTCGATGGGCTTCCGCGTGCAGGGCACCAAGGGCCTGTGGATGGACGTGAACCATTCGATCCACATCGAAGGCCGCAGCCCGCCGCACCAGTGGGAAGAGTTCAAGAAGTACCAGGACGAGTACGAGCACCCGCTGTGGAAGCAGAACGCCGACACCGCCGCCAGCGCCGGCCACGGTGGCATGGACTGGTTCGTCATCCATGCCTTTGTTGAAGCGCTGAAGGCCAAGGCGCCGATGCCGATCGACATCTACGACGCAGTGACCTGGAGCGCGATCACCCCGCTGAGCGAGCAGTCGATCGCCAACAGCTTCCAGACCCTGGAGTTCCCGGACTTTACTGCTGGTGCGTGGAAGCAGCGCAAGCCGATCTTTGCGTTTGATGGGAAGTACTGATCTGCTCTGTGTAGAGTCGAGCCATGCTCGACTGCTTTGAACACAACGCCGGGCCATGCCCGGCGTTGCTGTCTGCATCGGTGCATTGGCACCCGTAGAGCCGAACCCACGCCCGGCTGTCTTTCCCGCCGACCGCATTAAACTAACGGCCCCGCCGTTGGCGGAGCCCCATACCATGCCATGGCAGAAGATCAGCGAACTTCCTGACCAGCGATTCGTCGGCCCCTACGGCACCGAATTCTGGCGAATCCACGAAGGCCAAGTCTTCCACCAGGGTCGGTTGCTGCGCAAGGCCGACGCGGCCAGTTTCGAGTTCATCCCCGAGCACTATTTCATCGCGCGCGATTCGCACGCCGTCTACCACGCCTGGACCCGCCTGCCTGCGATTGACCGCGACAGCTTCCGCCAGTGCGGCGATTACTGGCTGGACAAGCGCAATGTCTACTTCGAATACGAGACTTCGCTGAAAGCCTTGGCCGAAGCCAATTGCGCCACTTTCCGCAGTATGGGCGGCGGCTACGGTGCCGACGATCACGGCGGCTGGTACTGCAGCCGACGCATGAAGCATTGCCTGCGCGGCGACCTGCTGCAGACAATCCCGCAGGACCCGCTGTACGCCGTTGACGACAGCAGCGTCTACTGCGACGGGAAGCCTCTGCCCGGCGTGGATCACGCGCGCTGGCGGCTGCTGGACGGACACTTCTCGGGCGATGGCAGCTGTGTCTACTACTTGGAACGGAAGCTGCCGCGCGTAGATGTGGCGTCGTGGCGTCTGTTGCAGGGGAGCTGGTCGCGGGACCATAAACACCTGTTCCATATGTTCATGATCGAGACCGACCCGATGCTGCGTGCACAGCATGGTTTCACGGATGAAGAGGGTTGACGCGCGAAGCGGCTACCGTGACACCTTGATCTGCGTCAGCCGCCCCCCGGACGCCCTGGCATGCGGTACGCGGAACATTGCACCAGGTTGCACGAGTTCGGCCTGCTGCATCATCTTGGGCCACCACTCCAGAAGCCGCGCTGCGCGCTCGTAGTGGTTGAACGTGCTCCAGCCCTTGGCCAGAACGAATACGGTCAGGCCGAGGCGTGCGATCGCCTCTCGCTCTGCGGGCTTGCGATGATGATGGTCCTGGGTAACGTGTACGCGGATGCCACGCTGGGTGGCCGCGTCGAAGAGCTCCAGGTCAGTAGTGCCGGGCATCACGAACTCCCTTACGTGGAAGACTTCGTGTTCGTCCGTTCCTGCAATGGCGTCGATGGCCCGGGCCAGCGCGGGCGGAAGATTCTCATCGATCTGCGCCTTCAACGCGCGGCTCGATTCTCGAACTGCAGTGCTTTCTTCACTGCAGTCAGAGATAGGTCATACAGCTTGGCCACGCGACGCTCGTCGCCACCTTCGGCGCGCAGCGCCTCGACAATGGCGATGGTAGGAACGCCCGATTCGGCAAGGATGGGCTGACCAAAACTGCGCTGTGGATCAAATACCACCGCACGGGATCCCTTCAGTGGGAACCATCGTTCGGCACGATCATCGATGCCCAGTTCGATGCCGTCACGCAGCGAAGGTGCGATGACCTTGCGCATCACGTCCTGGCGCTTCACCACATCCACCAGTGCTGCATCGCCGCTGTCGCCCACGAGCTCCATGAAAATGCGGCGCCCATCAGTCTTGAAGCTCGTGCTGGTGAAGGGGTACTCCTTACCGAGCCGCTCGTTCAGCTCGACAATGGTTCGCCGCACCAGGTTGAGTGGCACGCCACATGCGACGAATGTGCGGACGAAGCGCAGCTCGATCAGATCGCGAAAGCCAATGCCGTCGATCTCTGAATCGGCCCATTGCGACTTCCACAGGGGAGGGTGGGCTTCCGGATTCCCGTGCTTCCGACCCTGATAGCCCTTCAGCCACCGGCGCAGTTCCGACGAGCTGCCGCCAATGAAGCGCGCAGCATCGGCGTAGGAATAGAGACCGACGCCGAGGCTGTCCTGTGCTGGCAAGGCGATACCCATGGCGCCGAGTCTACTCAATCCAAATGGAGCTGGAGTACAGAATCACATTCTGCGCCCTGCGGGACTCATAAACTGAGAACGGAGACATGCGCGGGCGAATCTGCCCGGTGATTGGCAGGCCGAAGCCGACAAGAAGATGGCGCGCCCGGAGGGATTCGAACCCCCGACCAATGGCTTCGGAAGCCACTACTCTATCCGGCTGAGCTACGGGCGCGTTGTAGAACTGCCGCGCCGTCGGCCAGTGCCGGGGCGGGCATCGCAGCGCCATGAGGCGGTGCGGGACCGGCATTCTATCCAGTTTCGCCGAACAAATCTCCCCCCACCGGCAAAGCCCTGCCGGAGGGGCAGGAGTATCCTATCGCCATGGCTGATACCCCCCTCACTTCGCCGCAGTCGCCGGCGACGCCGCGTTGGCGGCATTACTGGAGTCTGATGCGCGCTGATCGCCCGATCGGCACGCTGCTGCTGCTGTGGCCCACCTGGTGGGCGTTGTGGCTGGCTGCTGGCGGCCTGCCGCCGCTGTGGACGCTGTTCGTGTTCACAGCAGGCGTGTGGCTGACCCGCTCGGCCGGTTGCGTCATCAACGACTACGCCGACCGCTGGCTCGACCCGCACGTGGAACGCACCAAGGCGCGTCCGCTGGCCACCGGCGCAATCAGCGGCCGCGCCGCGCTCGCCCTGTTCGCGGTGCTGATGCTGGTGGCGTTCGGCCTGGTGCTGACCCTGAACGGGCTGACCATCGGCCTCAGCTTCATCGGCGTGTTCCTGGCGGCCAGCTACCCGTACCTGAAGCGCTACACCCACCTGCCGCAGGTCTACCTGGGCATGTCGTTTGGCTGGGGCATCCCGATGGCCTTCGCCGCCGTGCAGGGCGAGGTGCCGATGCTGGGCTGGCTGCTGTACGCCGGCAACATCCTGTGGTCCACCGCCTACGACACCTGGTACGCCATGGTCGACCGCGAGGACGACCTGAAGATGGGCTCGCACTCCACCGCGATCCTGTTCGGCGACCTCGACCTGGTCATCCAGGGCGTGTTGTACGCACTGTTCCTGGCCACCATGGCGCTGGTAGGCGTACGCGGCGGGCTGGGTGGGTACTACCTGGCCGGCGTGGCGGTGGCCACCGTTCTGGTGGTGTACGAGTTCTGGATCTGCCGAAACCGCGAGCGCGGCCCGTGCTTCAAGGCGTTCCTGCACAACAACTGGGTGGGCGCCGCGCTGTTCGCCGGCATCGCCGTGGATCTGGCGCTGCGTTGAGCCCAAGGTGAGGTAGAGCCGGCCGCTGGCCGGCTGCACCCGTATGCGATCCCGAGGTTGCCGGCCAGCGGCCGGCACTACCGCCTTCCACCACCTGCGATGATGCTTGGATCTGGTAGAGCCGGCCGCTGGCCGGCTGCACTCGTGCGCGATCCCGAGGTTGCCGGCCAGCGGCCGGCACTACCAGCCTCCGCCACCTACGACGATCCTTGAGTTTGGTAGAGCCGGCCGCTGGCCGGCTGCACCCGTGCGCGAACCCGAGGTTGCCGGCCAGCGGCCGGCACTACCATTCCGCCACCTACGACCAATAGGTGGCAGACAGCCTGCACCCCACCGCCCAGAATCGATCCATCGAACCTGGGAGGGTAGGCGATGGCCTCGACGGCAGCAGTACAGGACGGCTGGATGGCGCGCGCTGCGCTGCGCTCGGCCGCCTGGGCGGAAAAATGGTTCCCCGATGCGTACGTGTTCGCGGTGCTGGGCGTGGTCATCGTCGCGGTGGCCGCGATGGGCTTCGGCTCGACTCCGCAGGCCACTGCCAGCGCCTTCGGTGACGGCTTCTGGAGCCTGATCCCCTTCACCATGCAGATGGCCTTCGTGGTCATCGGTGGCTACGCCGTGGCAACCGCACCGGTGGTTGCACGCTTCATCGACTTCCTGGCCCGGGTGCCGCGCACCGGTCGCGGTGCGGTGGTGTACGTGGGCCTGGTCAGCATGCTCGCCTCGCTGCTCAGCTGGGGCTTCTCGCTGGTGTTCGGCGGCCTGCTGGTGCGCGCGCTGGCCCGCCGCACCGAACTGCGCATGGACTACCGCGCCGCCGGTGCGTCGGCATATCTTGGCCTGGGCGCGGTGTGGGCCATGGGGTTGAGTTCCTCGGCCGCACAGCTGCAGGCCAACCCGGCCAGCATGCCGCCGGGGCTGGTGGAGATCACCGGCGTGTTGCCGTTCACCGAAACCATTTTCCTGTGGCAGTCGATTGCGCTGACTGCAGTGCTGATCCTGGTCTCGCTGCTGATCGCCTGGCTGACCGCACCGGCTGCCGGCAGTGCGCGTACTGCCGAGGAGTTCCCAGGCGCTGCGCAGGCCGAGCCGGAACCGCTGCAGCGACGCACGCGCCCGGGCGAATGGCTGGAATACAGCCCGCTGCTGACCGTGCTGCTCTCGCTGCTGGCGTTCGGCTGGCTGTTCAACGAGTTCGCCAGCAAGCCGGTGGTCACTGCCATCGCCAACCTCAACACCTACAACTTCCTGTTCATTTCGCTGGGCCTGCTGCTGCACTGGCGGCCGCGCAGCTTCCTCAACGCGGTGGCCAAGGCGGTGCCCAGCACCACCGGCGTGTTGATCCAGTTCCCGCTGTACGGTGGCATCGCGATGATCCTCACCCATGCTGCTGGCGGCGACGGGCAGACACTGGCGCACCGCCTGTCGAGCCTGTTCGTGCACGTGGCCAGCACCGATACCTTCGCGCTGGTGATGGGCGTCTATTCGGCGGTGCTGGGCTTCTTCGTGCCCTCCGGCGGTGGCAAGTGGATCATCGAGGCGCCGTACGTGATGCAGGCCGCCAATGAACTGAAGGCACACCTGGGCTGGGCGGTGCAGGTCTACAACGCGGCCGAAGCGCTGCCGAACCTGATCAACCCGTTCTGGATGCTGCCGCTGCTGGGCGTGCTGGGCCTGAAGGCACGCGACATCGTGGGCTTCACCTTCATCCAGCTGCTGGTGCACATTCCGCTGGTGCTGGGCCTGCTGTGGCTGCTGGGCATGACCCTGGCCTATGTGCCGCCCGTGATGCCCTGAATGCAGGGTTGGCTTCCCTGCGTGCGTTGGGAAGCCAACCTTGTTCAGCGCGTGTTTCCGGCGGCGAACGCCATGAATGCGTGCAGGCTGACGATGGCATGAGCACATGCCGAACCCGCATGAATCCTTCAGCCGCTTGTGCCACAAGGGCTTCTGCGCGTTCATTCACACGCGTACACACAGATGTAGCCGCCCACCCACGCGTGATTAACCATTCGCTGCAGACGATGGCCACGTCCACCGCATTCCGCGAGTGGCTTTGGAGATCGGACATGGCACAGCAGAACCAGAACCCGAACCAGAAGCAGCAGGGCCAGCAGAACCAGCAGGATCAGCAGCAGGGTCGTGGCCGCGACCAGCAGCAGCAACAGCAGCAGGAACAGCAGCAGCGCAACCAGCGCAACCAGCAGCAGGGTGGGCAGGACGAGGAAGAGTGACCTCGCCACCAGCTCCGGTGATGCGAAGCCCCGCCCCGTGCGGGGCTTTGCTTATTCCAGCATGCCGATGCGCTGCAACACCGGCGCCGCCGACATGTCGTTCGGATTGGTGCCGGGCTGATCCTGCGGCACGTCCATGCCCATGCCGCGGTACAGATCCACCCAGCGCTGGGCGATCTCCCCGGTCTGCGGGTTACGGAAATTCATCGGCTGCAATGCGAACACGTGGTGCGCACGGAAGGCGCGTTCGATGAAGTCCGAGCAGTAGTAGCTGTCCTCGTTCAACACATACGACGTGTTGTACGGCTTGCCCAGCATCGTGCGCGCGGTGGCGACCGCATCCCTGATCGCTGCCTGCTGCGGCGCGCGCAGGCGATAGACCACGATCTGCCGCTGCTTGGCGCGCGCTTCCTGGCGGAATTCGACCAGCGATTGCCGGCGCGATCCTTTCTCGTCTGCATGCAATACCTCCCAGCCCTTCGGCGCGGAGGCGACCAGCGCGACGTGATCGAAGCTGGGCGCGCCCTGCTTGCCGGTGGCATCGTCGATGGCCGCACTGAGACCGCTGCGGCCGGCGGTGACGAACAGAAGGTCGCCTTCGTGGACATCGACGGCCCTCGCCACCGCCGGCCACAGGGCGGGCAGCAGCAGGCCGATCAGGAGCAGGAGGCGATGCATGAGGACTCTCGGACAAGCGGAATGCCTGAATTGTAGGGTGCGCGGTAGCATGGAGCGACCGGACCGGATTCAGGATGTGCCCATGTGTCGATACCGTTTTGCCGCAGTGCTGATGCTTGCCTGTGGCGCGGTGCTGGCAGCCTGCGCGCCAGTGCCGCAGGCACCGCAGACCGCGACCGAAGCCTCACCTGCCGCAGCGGCGCCGGCGACCACCGTCGCCGAGCCAACAGCTGTGGCTGCACGCAGTGAGTGCCCCTACCCGGAATTCGATACGTTCCTGAAGCATTTCGGCAACGAGATCGCGCTGCAGGAAAAGACCACCGCCGATCCGCTGCTGGACAGCTACATCGATGCCGAGGCCGAGCCGGAACCGCGCAAGGTGGAAAGCCGGCTGGCGCGGGCCGATGTCGAGTGGCCGGTGATGCCTGATCCCGCCGCACTGGCCGGGCAGGGCCGCGAAATGCAGGTCAGCCTCCTGGCCGATGGACAGCGGCAGGTGCAGATCCGTACGCAGGACAGCAGCGACCAGCAGACCTATACCTTTGCGCAGGCGCCGTGCTGGACGCTGGTCAAGCGTGAGGATGAGTCGATCTGATGGCTGATCCGGCACAGGCGCGGCGGGCCAGCGGCTGCTAGGCTCGATCCCTGGTCCAGGCAGGGAGACGCCGATGCAGGCTTTCAGGAAGCGCACCACCACCGCCGCCATCGCAGCTGTGCTGGCGATAGCCTCCCTCAGCGGCGCCCAGGCACAGTCGGTGCATGCCGATGACCGCGCCTACTTCGCCAATGCCACCGCCGAACAGACCGCGCGTGACGCACTGGGCAAGCGCGTCGAGGCTCTGCAGCAGGCGTCCACCGTTGCACCCGCGGAACGCTTCCGGCAGGCCGAGGTACTGGAGGCGCAGTGCCTGCGCCATCACAGCTACCTGCACCTGCAGGCCGCCCGCAATGCGCGTGATCAGCGTCCGGCCCAGGCGCTGGACCAGGTGATGGGGCTGTGCAGCCGCATTGCCCGCAGCGGCCGCGCCGCTCTGCGCGAGGCGCCCGCAGATGCGGCGTGGGCAGCACCGTATGGCTTCCTGCGCACTCGGGCGCTGAAGGAGGCTGCCACCCCGGCCAACGTCGCGCTGGATGAGGCCGTGGAGGCACTGGCCGATCCGGCGCTGGACAGCTTCGCGCGCCTGCGCGGGCAGATCCTGCGCAGCGCCGAGTATCCGCAGATCGAGCACGGCGGTCGTCACTGGGACACCGGACGCGACAAGCAGCTGCTGGCCCAGCAGCCCGACCGCGCCCTGCGCGAGGCCGGCTGGAAGGGCTACTGGCAGGGGTTGCACTCGCGCCGTGAGCCGATGGCCTCGGTGCTGCTGGGGCTGGTGCAGGTGAATGACGCCGCCGCACGCCTGCAGGGTGACGGCTCGGCGCCGGCATATGGCTACCAGCGCATGGGCCTGGATACTGCCGCAGTGGATGCAACGCTGGTGGCGATCGAACAGCACGCCGGGGACCGCCGTGCCTACCAGGACATGCTGCTGCGCCACGCTGCGCGATCCGGCATCGACGCGCCGCAGATCTGGGATACCACCGTGCCCGATGCCGGCTATACGCCACCAGTGCTGACGTTGGCGCAGCTGCGTGACAACGCCGCCGATGCCATGCAGCACCTGGGACCGGCGTACGTCGCCGAACTGCGCGCGCTGCTCGATCCGGCCAACCAGCGCATGGATCTGGCCACCGAACGTGGTGACCGCAGCCAGGACGCGTTCCCGGTGAGCGCTCCCGGTGTGCCGGCAATGCTGTTCGTTGGCCTGCGCCGTGGTGATCTGGAAAGCGACGTCGAGATCGCCCATGAAGCCGCTCATGCCGTGCACGGCGAGTGGATGCAGCGCGGTCATGCGTCGCCGCTGCAGCGTAATGGCAGCCAGTGGCTGACCGAGGCGTTCGCGATCTACAACGAGCTGCGCTTCCGCGACCAGCTGTACCAGCAGGCAGAGGATCCGCGCGCCAAAGCCTATTACCTGAAATCGCTGCTGGACGACATGGTGCTGCAGCTGTTCACCTCTTCCGAGGAAGCGCAGCTGGAGCAGTCGATCTATCGGGGCGTGGCCGCCGGCACGCTGGGCACCGCCGATGACCTGGACGCGCTGACCGGGCAGGTGCTGGCGCGCTTCGGCCAGCAACCGGAGCGCTACCCGCAGCTGCGCAACACCTGGATCGGCAAGCGTCTGATGTATGAAGACCCGAATTATCTGGTGAACTACCTGTATGCGGGGCTGTTGGCCGTGCAGCTGTACGTGCAGGACCAGCGCGACCCCGAAGGGTTCCGTGAGCGCTATCTTGCCGTGCTTGGCGAGGGCTTCGACCGCGCGCCGAACGAGCAGGTGGCGCAACTGCTGGGGCACGCGCCTGACTGGGCGGCCCTGGTGGATGCCGATCTGCAGGTGTTCAACCAGACGGCGGCGCAGCTGCAGGCGCTGCATGCGCAGATCGAGGCAGGGCAGGGTACGTGAACCCGGCGCGCCCCTTGCAGCAGGCGGCCGCCACCGTGTGGCTGCTGTTGCTGCTGTGCCTGCTGCCGATGGCAGCGCTGGCGGCAATCCCGGTCCCGGCGCTGGACGATCCCGTGGTGGACACTGCCAACGCGCTGTCCGCTGAAACCCGCGCCACCCTGCGCAGGCAGGCGCTGCAGCTGCAGGCACGGAAAGGTGCACAGCTGCAGGTGCTGGTGGTACCCAGCGTGGGCAGCGAAGGCATCGAGGCCTATGCACAGCGGGTGTTCGATCAGTGGCAGCTGGGTCGCGCCGGTGTCGACGACGGTGTGCTGTTGCTGGTGGCGGTGCAGGACCGCCGCGTACGCATCCAGACCGGCTATGGCCTGGAAGGAGCGCTACCGGACGCGTACGCCGCTCGCATCATCGACAACGCGATCGTGCCGCGTTTCCGTGAGGGCGATGTCGACCAGGGCGTGCTCGATGGCACGACGATCATGGTGGCGCTGATCGATGGCGAGGACCTGCCGGCATGGGAAGAACCGTCGGCCAGCAACGTGCTGCCTGCGGACTGGCGACGCGCAGACTCGGTGGTGGCGTTGACCCTGCTGGCCGGCTTCCTGGCCGGGCTGTGGCGCTCGCCGCCGCCGCTCCCGCCGGCGAAGGCCGAGGATGATTTCAGCGGCAGCCGTCGGGAGCGGCGGCGCAAGGCACTGGCCGCCAATGCATCGGCACCAAAACCAACCTGGCCGACCTTGCCGGCCTGGGGCCGCCCGATGCTGTTGACCGCTGTTGTGGGTGCGGGCGTGCTCTCCGTGGCGCTGCTGCTGCCACGCCATGTGCTGCCGGGCCTGTGCTTCGTGCTGGCGCTGGGTGTGCCGGTGGCGGCCCTGCTGGGCTGGTGCTGGCGCCGCAGCCGAAGTGTGCGCATCGTGCTGTGCGGGATGCTGATGCTCAGCGTGCTCTTCCTTGTGCAGGCGCTGCTGCGTGGCCAGCTGCCACCGAGCCTGGCCCGGCACCTGCTGCTGCAGGCCGCCGCGGGCGTTGTCACCCTGATGGTGTTCCTGCTGGTGCAGGCCTGCCGCACACGCTGGAAGAAGAACCGCAGCAGCTTCATCGTGCGCATGACGGTGCTGGTGCTGTTGACCCTCGGCTATGCCGCGGGCGCGTTGCTGGCGATCCATCGTGCCGAAGGTGACGATCCACGGCTGCTGGCAATGATCGTGTCCGGTGTGTGTGGCGTGCTGCTGTACTTCGTATGGTTGTTCACCATGCTGCCGGGCGAGCGCGCACGTGGCCGGGTTTCATCATCCCGCGAACGCACGTCGTCCCGTTCGTCGTCCTCGTCGAGTTCGTCGTCGAGCAGTTCCAGCAGCTGGTCTGGAGGCGGCGGCCGCAGCGGCGGAGGCGGCGCGTCCGGCAGCTGGTAGTTCTCAGGCCGCCTGCACCCGCCAGCCGAGCGAGGCGTCCTCCACAATACCCGGGCCGGCCACGTCGCCGACCTGCAGCTGCAAGCCGCGCGCGTTCGGCAGGTCCTTCTGCTCGGGGAACCAGCGTCGATCCGCAGCGACCACGATCAGCAGGCCCTCGTCGTCGCCCATCGGCGCGAACTGCGACGAAGGCGGGCTGATCGGTTGCAGGCCGAACCGCAGGCTGGACTGTTCGCGCACAGCGTCGACATCGTGGCTGGGCAGGCCGACTTCGCTCAGGCAGCTCAGCTCGCTGCCGTGGAAGGCGCCCTGATGCGCACTGGCCGGCAAGCGGCGGCGGCCGATCAGTTCCAGGATCAGGCCGTCAGGGCCAGTGAAGTACACCGACTGCGACTGCCAGCTGCTCTCCAGCGCGAAGTAGTCCAGTCCCGCCGGATTGCGCTGCAGTGGCGTGCGTTCACGCAACCAGGTCATCGCCTCGCCGAAGCGGTTGTCCGGTACGTTGAAGGCCAGGTGCACGCCACCGACCGGATGATCAGCCGCCGGCTGCAGTTCGATCGTGCTCCAGCCGATGTGCACATGATTGCCGACCACGCGCTGCTGCAGCACATCGTGGAAATACGCGGCGACGGTGGTGACGTCGGACACTGGCAGGGTGAGGTGAAGCAGGCGCATGGCCGATCCTCCGTGGATGCGCCCACTGTAGCGCCGGGCCATGCCCGGCGGCCACTACCGCAGTGCTTCGGCGAAGAATCGCACCGCGGCATCCACTGCCTGCGCGTGGGTGTCCGCCTTCGGAACCGAACTGCTGCAGAGCTCGGGCAGCCTCTGCACACCAACCGCTGTACAGGCCGCCAGGAAGTCGTAGTGACCGACATCCGGCAGACGCTGCAGCACAGCGCCCGGAATCAGTGTCTGTGCAGCCTCGCCATTGCTCTGCGGTTGCGCAACCGTGTCAGCCTCGCCCAGCACGATCGACACTGGCTGCCTCAGCGAGGACAGCTGCTCGGGCGCGAACGCCTGCACGATCGCGGGTGCCAGCAGGAATGCCGCACGCACGCCGGGGATCGCGCGCGAGTCGTTGGCGTGGGAGATCCAGGGAGACATCGCGGGTGAGCCCGCAGCGGCAACACGCGCGTCCATCGTGTGCGTGGCGGTTTCCTGTTGTGGCCGGCAGACGCCGTCATCCGGGTGCGCGCGGCAGAAGGCCAACAGCCGCTGCAGGTCGGGGCGTGCACCGGCGGCCAGCAGCGCGGTGTAGCCTCCGGCCGAGAACCCGGCCACACCCAGTCGCTCAGGGTCGACATGCGGACCCAGCAGCGGATCGGCCTGTACTGCAGCGAGTGCCGAGCGCAGGTCATCCGCACGCAACCAGCTCAGTACGCTGCCGGGCAGGGTCATCTCGTCCACGCCGTTGTTGCCGGGATGATCGACCGCGATCACCAGATACCCGGCGCGCGCCAATGCCGTGCCCAGCCAGCCCATCATGCGCGCGCTGCCGCCGTTGCCGTGGGAGAGCAGCAGGGTCGGCAGGCGCTTGCCCGCGATCGGGGCATCCATGGCTGAGCGGCCGACGTCGAACAGCGGCGCATCGGGCGGACCGATGGTCAGGGCGGTTTCCGTGCTGCCAGCGGGCGCGGGATACCAGACCGTGTAGCGCAGGGCGTCGCGATGCTGCGCATCGCGCACCGCGGCGCTGGCCACTGTGGTGATGCCGTGGCGTTCGCCTGCTTTCCAAGGCTCGCCAGCGCTGGCGGCCCCCGCGGAGGCCATCAGCATCATTCCCATCACAGTGGCTGTCATGCGCATCGTCGACTCCTTGTCAGCGTGGGCGTTCGTCCACCGGCAGCCAGATCTCCACGCCGCCGTTGCCGCTGTGCTCATCGAAACGCATGTCGTAGCGTTCCAGATCGGGGGCATCGGCCAGGCTGAGACCGGAGCCGGGCAGGTAGTGATCCAGCAGCCAGAACCAGGTCGAGCGGATGGTCGAGATGTGCCCGCCGTGCCAGGCCACCAGGTAGCGACGCGGCGGAATGTCCACGCGTTGCCAGTGCGCAGGGACGCTCGGCACCGCGCTGGCCGGCAGTGCGGCGATGTAGTCGAAGCCGCCATCGTCATCATTGTTGCAGCACACGCCGAAGCTGATCGGCGCCGGCGCCGGCCATTCGCGGTTGAGCTGCGCCCACTGCCCAGGAATCGCACCGCCGCTGTCGCGGGTATGCCGCATGCCGATGCCCGCCACCTGGAAAGCGGGCGTGTCGAGCAGGCGCGGCGCTTCACCGCAGGCAGCCGGCGCCTCGTCCACGCGGATCGCCTGCACCAGCGCCAGTCCATCAGTACCTTGTTCGCGTACCCGCTCCGGGGTCTGCCCGAACTGTTCGCTGAAGGCGCGGGTGAACGCGGCATGGGTGGTGTAGCCCGCGCCCAGTGCCACCTGCAGGATGTCGCCCGCCCCGTTGGCCAGCCGCTGCGCGGCAGCGGTCAGGCGCCGTCCCCGCAGATAACGCACCACCGAGGTGCCGGTGCGGGCCTGGAACAGGCGCGACAGATGGAACGGCGACAGCCCCGCCGCAGCGGCAATATCGGCCAGTGCCAACGGCTGGTCCGCATGGGTTTCGATGTACCACAACGCCTTGCCTGCCGCGCTCATCCAGCCGTTCCCCGATTCCGATGCCGGGCACAGTAGCGGATCGACAGGCAGCGCGTTTAGCAGTTCTTGCGCTCCAGCGGCATCAAGCTGTCGCACTGACGTCATGGCTCCTTCACAGATCGCGCCGAGACTGCGCGCCTTGTCCAGGCCTGCGATATCCCTGCAGGTGCTGGCCCTGTCGCGTCCTCCCGGAGCCCTGCCGTGCATCGTTCGAAGCTTTCGCGTTCCATCCTCCTCGCCCTTTCCATGGCCAGCGCAGGAGGCGCGATCGCAGCGGAGGCCGATGCGGTCGATGCCCCGGCGGGCAGCCGTGCGGCGCCCACCCAGCTCGACGCGATGCTGGTCACCGGCACCCGCGCCTCCAACCGCACCCAGTTCGAAACGTTGGCGCCGGTGGACGTGTTCACCAAGGAAGATATCAAGTCCGTTGAATCCACCGACCTGAAGGACGTGCTGGCGCAGCTGGTGCCGTCGTTCGTGGTGCAGCGCCTGCCGATGGCGGACGGCCAGGTGTTCGTGCGCCCGGCCACGCTGCGTGGCCTGTCGCCGGACCAGACCCTGGTACTGGTCAACGGTCGTCGCTTCCACCGCAGCGCGCTGCTCGGCAACCGTGGCGCGCAGGCGGCCGACCTGGCACAGATTCCGACCAGTGCGATCAAGCGCATCGAAGTGCTGCGCGATGGTGCGTCGGCGCAGTACGGCTCGGATGCCATCGCCGGCGTCATCAACATCATTCTCGAGGATGGCCCGGGTACCGAGATCACCGCTGGTTATTCGCAGTATGCGCAGGGCGATGGCGCCTCGCGCGATTTCAGCGCACGCACCGGCTGGTCGCTGGGTGACTATGGCAGCCTGGTTCTGTTCGCCGAATCGTCCAACTCCGACGCCACCTCGCGCACCCGCCAGCGCCCGGATGCGATCGCCTTCCAGGCCGCGCATCCGGATCTGGACGTGCCCAACCCGGTGCAGCGCTGGGGCCAGCCGGAACTGGAAAGCCGCCGTGTCGGCTTCAACGTGAAGGCCAATGCCAGCGACACGCTGGAGTTGTATGCCTTTGGCCTGTACAGCCACAGCGATGGCGTCAGCGATTTCAACTGGCGCAATCCGGATACCACCACCGGTGCCTACCGCACCACCGCGATCTTCCCCGGCTGGAACCTGCGTTCGATCTATCCGGTGGGCTTCAGCCCGCAGTACGGCAACGTCCAGAACGACCTGCAGCTGGTCGGTGGCCTGCGTGGCGAGATCACGTCCAAGCTGCGCTGGGATGTCAGCGCCTCGTACGGCCGTAACGCGATCGACTACAGCCTGAAGAACTCGATCAATGCCTCGCTCGGCCCGGCCAGCCCCACCGCATTCGATCTCGGCCGCCTGACCCAGACCGAGAAGAACGCCAACGCCGACTTCAACTACGAGTGGGACGTAGCCGCGCTGTCCAAGCCGATCAACGTCGCCTTCGGTGGTGAGTTCCGCCAGGAGACCTACCAGGTGCGCGCGGGTGATCCGGCTTCGTACGCGGTGGGGCCGGGCGCAGCGGCGGGCCTGGAAGCCAACTCCAACGGCGCGCCGGGCTTCTCGGCCAGCCAGGCCGGGCAGTGGAGCCAGCGCAGCAAGGCCGCCTACGTGGATATGGAAGTGCCAGTGGGTGAGCGTTGGAGCATCGGTGCAGCCAGCCGCTACGAGGACTTCTCCAGCTTTGGCAGCACGCTGGACGGCAAGCTCTCGGCGCGTTTCGCGATCACCCCGGACGTGGCCCTGCGCGGTACCGTGTCCACCGGCTTCCGTGCACCGACCCCGGCGCAGCTCAGCACCACCAGCACCACCCAGGGCCTGGATACGCGCACGCTGCAGATCTTCACCAGTGGCCGCCTGTCGCCGAACGATCCGCTGGCGCAGCTGCTCGGTGCCAAGCCGCTGAAGCCGGAGGAATCGCGTACCGCGTCGCTGGGCCTGACCTGGCGCACCGACCTGGGCCTGTCCGGTTCGGTCGACGTCTACCAGATCAAGCTCACCGACCGCTTCAGCCAGTCGGCCAGCTTTGCCATTCCGGCTGGTACTCCCAATCCGCTGGGCTATACCTCGGTGAACTACTTCACCAACGATTTCGATACCACCACCACCGGCGTGGACGTGGTCGGCAACTACCTGCGCGACCTCGGCGCGGGTCGCATGACGCTGACCCTGGCCTACAACTACAACCGCACCCGCGTGGACAACGGCAGCACCTCGGTGGCCACCAACGAAACCCAGCGCGTGCTGTTCGAAGACCGCCTGCCCGAGCACAAGGGCAGCCTGACCGGCAGCTGGGACATCGGCGCCTGGTCGCTGATGGCACGCATGCGCTACTACGGTGCCTGGACCGACGCCAGCGGCAATGCGGTGGGCGACATCTACCAGCGCTTCGGCGCGATGAGCTTCCTCGACCTCGCCGTGGGGTATCGCATCAACGAGCACCACAGCCTGCGCGTGGGTGCAGACAACGTGCTCGACCGCTATCCGGATGAGGCGGTGTTCCAGGCCAGCCGCGGCCTGGTCTACTCGCGCAACGCGCCGTACGACACCGATGGTGCCAACCTGTACGCGCAGTACCGGTTGAGCTTCTGATGGACCGCACGCGCCGCTCCCTGCTGCGTGCCGGCACCCTGCTGCCGGCCGCAGCCGCACTGTCTTCACTGCCGGCCAAGGCGGCCGCGCGTTACGCTGCGCCCATGCAGATTCCCGCAACGACCGTGGCGCCGGACGTGCTGGCCCGCGATGAAGGCTATTGGGCCTCCGTGGCCAGCCACTTCGACATCACCGACGAAGTGAACCACCTGGAGAACGGCTACTGGGGTGCAATGGGCCGCGAGACGCTGGCGAGCTACCAGCGGCACACCGCTGAAGTGAATCGTGGCAACGCCTGGTACGGCCGTCGTGAGTTCCCGGCGCAGTACCTGGCGGTGCAGCGGCAGGTAGCCGAGCTGCTGGGCGTGGGCGTTGATGAAATCGCACTGACCCGTGGTGCCACCGAGGCGATGCTGGCCCTGATTGGCGGCTACAACCGCCTGCAGCCCGGCGACCAGGTGCTGTATGCCGACATCGACTACGACAGCATGATCGGCGCGATGCGCTGGTTGCAGCAGCGTCGCGGCGTGCAGGTCGAGCGTATCGCGCTGCCGGCGGTGCCGGACCACGCGCAGATCCTGCAGGCGTATGAGGACGCATTCGCGCGGTTGCCGCGTCTGAAGCTGGTGCTGCTGACCCAGGTCAGCCATCGTCATGGGCTGGTGCTGCCGGTGGCCGAGATCGCCGAACGTGCGCGTGCACGTGGTATCGACGTGATCGTCGATGCGGCGCATGGGTTCGGCCAGATCGACTACGCGGTGCCGCAGCTCAAGGCTGATTTCGTCGGCATCAATCTGCACAAGTGGATCGGTGCGCCGGTCGGCGTCGGCGCGATGTACGTGCGCAAGGGCCGTGTGGCCGATCTTGACCCGTACATGGGGGAGACCGACGACGGCCGCGTGGGCAGCCGCGTGCATACCGGTACGGTCAACTTCGCCGCCTACCTGGCGCTGCCGGAAGCGATTTCCCTGCACCAGCGTATCGGCGTAGCCAACAAGCAGGCGCGCCTGCGTTACCTGCGCGAGCGCTGGACGGTACCGGCGCGGCAGATGGCACATATCGAAGTGCTGTCCTCACCGGATCCGGCGTTGGCGAGTGCATTGGCCAGCTTCCGCCTGCGCGGGCGTACCAGCGTGGCCGACAACATCGCGCTGCAGAAGCGCCTGCTGGATGAGCATCGCGTGTTCACCACGCATCGTGACGGTTTGGACTCCGGCGCCTGCGTGCGGGTGACGCCGTCGGTGTTCACCCGGCCGGAGCAGATGGACGCGCTGGTGCAGGCGCTCTCCGCCCTGGCCTGACTCTGCTTTGGTGGGTGCCAACCTTGGTTGGCACATTCCGTCCGTGCCGGGGAATCTTCCGCCGGGCATGGCCCGGCGCTACCGATCCTCCTCCAGCCTGGTGGGTGCCGACCGTTGGTCGGCACATTCCATCCACGCATGGCGTGCACGGGCATTGCCAACCAAGGTTGGCATCTACCGAAGCGGGTCCCGTAGATCCACGCCATGCGTGGATGCTCTCCACCTACCGCTCGATCGCCGGCAACGCATCCGACAACAACAACCGGTCGATCCTCCGCAGCGCACTTTCCAGCTGCCGGCGATCCGCCGCCAGCCCCAACGACAGCCGCACGCCGCTCTGGTGCGATACCCCCGGCAGGCAGAACGCCGATGACGGCGCGATCGCCAGCCCCTGCAGCTGTGCGGTACGCACCAGCGTGGCGTCGGTCCACGGCGCCGGTATCCGGCACCAGGCATGCAGGCCTTCGGCGCGCTGCAGCAGCGACGGCGCCAGCAGGTAGCGCGCCATGCGCATGCGCTCGCGCGCCTCGGTGCGCACCTGCGCCAGCAGTGACTGCGCCGAACCATCCAGCAGCAGCTGGCTGGCCAACGCCGAGACCAGCGGATGGCCCATCAACCGCGTCGCCCGCAGTGCGGCCGTCATCGCCTCGGCATGCGCGGCGCTCGGGCAACGCACGAAGGCGGTGCGCAGGCCGGGGCTGATCACCTTCGACAGCGTCGCCACGTAGAACACATGACGCGGTGCCAGTGTTGCCATCGGTAGCGGCGCATCTTCGGCCAGATGCCAGTACGGATCGTCTTCGATCGCCAGCAGGCCTTCGCTTTCCAGCACACGCGCCAGCGCTTCGCGCCGATGCAGCGGCAGGGTCAGTGCGGTCGGGTTCTGGCAGGTGGGATTGAGATAGACCAACCGCGCGCCGCTTTCGCGTGCCAGCCGCGCCAGTGCATCGGGGCACATGCCGTGTTCGTCGCTGTCCACCGGCAGCAGGCGCCGGCCCAGTGCGGCAGCGGCCTGCAGCAGGCCCGGATAGACCAGTGCATCGCACAGGATCGCGTCGTCGTCGCGGCCCTGGCTGACCAGGATCGACGCCAGCGCCACCTGTGCACCTTCGGTCAGCAGCAGGCAGGCATCGTCCACCTTTCCCAGCATCGGCTGCAGCCAGCGCGCCGCTGCGTGGCGGTCGGTCGGGTTGCCGCCGCCCAGGTGATACGTCATCAGGTTCGGCGCGTTGCTGCGCGCAAGCACGGCGGCGGCACCGCGGCGCAGCGTCTCGGCCAGCGCGTCGGCATCGGGCACCGGCGGCACGTTCATGCTCAGGTCCACCACCTGGTCAAAGCCGGCCTTGGGCGGTGCGATGAAACTGCCCTGTGGTCCACGCGCTTCGATCAGGCCACGCTTGCGTGCTTCATCGAAGGCGCGGGTGACCGTGGTCAGGTCGATACCGAGCTGCTGCGCCAACGCGCGTTGCGAAGGCAGGCGCTGTCCCGGTGCGAGACCACCGCGGCGCACCGTGCGTTCCAGCGAGTTGACGATGCGCAGGTAGATCGGCCCGCTGTGCGCGAGTACGTCCTGCACCCATTCGCGGGCTGCGACATCCGGTCGCGGCATGTACGGAGCATGTCGGGGCGTATCGTTGCTTCCAACGGCGGGAGCCTGTCCATAACCATCGGTCGGTTCGGACAGGTGACCGCCGTTGTTGTTTGCGGCGGCCACGCCGGCCAGCGTCAGTGATGTCATTGCGCGTCCTCAGCGCTTGGCCTGCCACGGGCAGTAGCAGCCCACGGCAAGCAGTCCTTTCGGGCGCACGGTCTCGCCGCGTACCAGTCTGTCCAGCAGCGGTTCGACGAAGCTGTTGGCCGAGTTGCAGACCATGCCGATGCTGTACGGTCCTGCGTAGGCGAGGTGGCCCTGGCGATCCCAGATGGCTACGGCGGGGCTGGCCGGAATGTGTTCGATGCCGTCGATGGTCGGCAGGTTGATCACCTTGTTGCGCAGTGGCTCGGGCAGCTCGCCCTGCGTACCCGGGCGGCGGATGGCATAGAAGTCGATGCCGGCGCGGCGGTACATGCTGATCAGGTAGCTCAGGTGCGCGCCGGTCTCGCGGTTACACACGCCGCAGGCCGGGTCCCAGAAATGCACCACGCGGATGCGGCCGGTATCACCGGCCAGATCGGCCGGCAGGCGCAGCTGCGAATCGTCGAAGACGATGGCCTGTTCGGTGAAGGTGGACTGCGCGCTGTAGCCGAAGTACTGCCACAGCGCAGCTGCCACGCCGGCCATGAACAGGCAGGCGAGGGCGATCATCGTCGGCAGCAGCCAGCGGCGACGCGGCGCGGCTGCGCCCATCAGGAATCTTCCCGGCCGAACTTGTGCACGTACTGCTTGCGCATCTCGCGGCAGGAATCGGCCTGCGCGCGGCGCTGGATCTCGCTACGCGACGGATCCTCGCTGCGCTGCAAGCACTGCTCGATGGCGTGGCGTTCGGCCGCCTGCACATCCACGGTCTGCGGCTGCAGGCAGACCCAGGCCAGCGCGGCCAGCATCAACACCACAAAGCCACCGCACCCGGCCATCACCAGGTGGAATTTCAGTTTCTCGGCGCGCATCGATGCACGTCCCTTCATCCATACATTGCATACAAAATATCATCTTGTATGGATAGAGCGCCATGCGCCCCGTTCAGACGATGGCGTTGTGGCGTGCCTCGGGGGCCTCGGACAGGATCTCGTTCAGCTTGGCCAGCGCCCCGGCCAGCGCGCCCTGGTCGACCGCGCCGCCCAACGACAGGCGGATCGCGTTGCCCGGTGGCGGTTCTTCCACGCTGAAGGCATCGGAGCTGGCAATGCCCAGCCCCTGCTCCTGTGCGGCCTGGATCAACCGGTACTGGTCGAGCCGCGGCGGCAGCGGCAGCCACACATGCAGGCCGGCCGGATGCGCCTGGGCACGGGCCGGCAGGTAACGGGCGGCAATGGCCTGGCGCTCGCGCAGTTCCTGCTGGAAGCGCTGCACCATGTCCTGGGCCTGGCCGCTGCGGATCCACTGCGAGGCCACCGCCACCATCGACTGGGTCGGCATCAGCGCGATTGCGCGCAGCGCATCCAGCACCGGTTCCATCGGCTCGCCGGCCGGCACCACCAGGTAGGCGGTGCGCAGGCCCGGCGCCAGGCACTTGGAAAGGGTGGAGATGTAATAGACCGCGCAGCCCACATCGCGGTGGGCGGCCAGCGGCGGCGCGGCGTCTCCGGCCAGCAACCAGTAGGGATCGTCTTCGATCACGGTCAGATCGTGGCGCTTGGCGACCGCCAGCAGGGCCTGCCTGCGTTGTGCCGACATCGTCGCCGTGGTCGGGTTCTGGATGGTCGGTACCAGGTACAGCAGGCGCGGGCGGCGTAGCTGGCAGGCCTCCTCCAGTGCGTCGGGGAGCATGCCTTCGGCGTCCATCGCCACTGGCACCACGCCCCGCTGCAGCACGCGCGCGGCGGCCAGCAGGCCCGGGTAGGTCAGCTGCTCGGCGGCAATCAGCTCGCCCGGCTGGGTGCGGGCCAGGATCAGCGCGCACAGTGCGGTCTGCGCACCGGGGCAGATCACCACCTGGTCGGCACCGACCGTCCCCAGCATCGGTGACAGCCACTGCACAGCGGCGGCGCGGTCCTCGCGGGTGCCGGCGCCGACGTGGTAGCTCATCAGTTCGCCCTGGCCCAGCTGCTGGCCCACGTGCTGGAAACCGGCCTCCATGCCCTGTGCGAACGGCGCGCTGCCCAGCAGCGGCGGGATGTTCATGCTCAGGTCCACCGAGGTGCTGCGGTTGCCGGCCGACAGCGCGATGAAGGTACCGCCAGCGCCTTGGGCGTCGAGCAGGCCGGCCTGGCGCAGCTCGGCGAAGGCACGGGTGACCGTGGTCAGGTCCACGCCCACCTGCTGGGCCAGGTCGCGCTGCGGCGGCAGGCGGTCGCCCGGGCGCAGCACGCCGTCATCCACCGCCTCGCGCACCTGCTGGGCA
This sequence comes from Stenotrophomonas genospecies 3, assembly GCF_054473855.1. Classification (NCBI taxonomy): domain Bacteria; kingdom Pseudomonadati; phylum Pseudomonadota; class Gammaproteobacteria; order Lysobacterales; family Lysobacteraceae; genus Stenotrophomonas; species Stenotrophomonas genospecies 3. Next base: position 9,678 of record NZ_JBTMUR010000009.1, on the reverse strand, counting down.
ATCTGCAGGTACAGCGGGCCGGCGCCCTCGCGGAAGGGGCGAACCCAGGTGCGATTGGGGTGTTTCAGGCGGCGGCCGGCGGCAGGTGGCGTCATCGGTCAGTTTTTTCCATACGTGCAGATGCACAAGTCCATACAATGATGTATCTTGTATGGGCTTGATTGGAGTGGTTCGCCTGCTTGTAGGCGACCTCGTACCCACAGTGTAGCCGCTCCACGCCCGGGCGCTGCGCGCAGGCGAGCCGGTCAAGCGCGCTTCTTCAACAGGGTTGACCTCCAATGAATATCTGCTGGAACCGCATCCGCCTGGCGCTGGTCGCCCTGGCCTGCGTCGGCCTGTCGGGCTGTGACTGGGTGCTGCTGGATTCGAAGGGCATGGTCGGGCTCGCCCAGCGCGACCTGATCCTGATCTGCATCGGCCTGATGCTGATCGTGGTGATACCGGCCATCGTGCTGACCTTCGTGTTCGCCTGGCGCTACCGCGCCGGCAATACCAAAGCCAAATACATGCCTGACTGGTCGCACTCCACCAAGGTGGAGATCGTGGTCTGGGGCGTGCCGCTGATCATCATCGCGGTGCTGGCGGTGATCGTGTGGAAGTCCACCCACGAGCTGGACCCCTACAAGCCGCTGGACGTGGCCGGTGAGCCGCTGCACGTGGACGTGATCGCCACCGACTGGAAGTGGGTGTTCGTGTATCCGGACCTGGGCATCGCCACGGTCAACCAGCTCAACTTCCCGGTCGACCGCCCGCTGGCGTTCAACATCACCTCCAACTCGACGATGAACACCTTCTTCATCCCGCAGCTGGGTGGGCAGATCTACGCGATGGCCGGCATGCGCACGCAGCTGCACCTGATCGCCAACGAGCCCGGCCAGTTCCGCGGCATGTCCGGCAACTACAGCGGGCATGGCTTCTCGAACATGAAGTTCATCGCCACCGCCAGCAGTAACGAAGACTTCGAGCGCTGGGTGGCCGAGGTGCGCAGCGCGCCGGACGCGCTCAGCTTCACGCAGTTCAAGGCGCTGGCCGCACCGTCGAAGAACGCACCGGTGCAGCACTTCTCCAGTGTTGAACCACTGCTGTTCAAGAAGGTCATCGACCAGTTCATCGGCGTTGGTGAGAACACCGCTGCTGCGACCCCGGCGGGCGCTGCCGGCGGTGCCCAGGTTTCCCAGGAGTAACGAACATGTTGGGTAAATTGACGTGGGAGGCCGTGCCGCTGCACGAGCCGATCGTCGTGGTCACATTGGCGGCCATGGTGCTGGGTGGCCTCGCGCTGCTCGGCGCGGTGACGTACTTCAAGCTGTGGGGCCCGCTGTGGCGTGACTGGTTCACCACCGTGGACCACAAGAAGATCGGCATCATGTACGTGGTGGTAGCGCTGGTCATGCTGGTGCGCGGCTTTGCCGATGCGCTGATGATGCGCGCGCAGCTGGCCGCGGCTGGCCCGGGCAGTGACGGCTTCCTGCCACCTGAGCACTACGACCAGATCTTCACCGCGCACGGCGTGATCATGATCTTCTTCGTGGCCACCCCGTTCGTGGTCGGCCTGATGAACATCATCGTGCCGCTGCAGATCGGCGCGCGCGACATGGCGTTCCCGTTCCTCAACGCCTTCAGCTTCTGGATCTTCGTGGTCGGCGCTGCGCTGATGATGATCTCGCTGGGCGTTGGCGAATTCGCCATGACCGGCTGGGTGGCCTATCCGCCGCTGTCGGGCATCGAGTTCAGTCCAGGCGTGGGCGTGGACTACTACATCTGGGCATTGCAGGCTTCGGGCATCGGCACCTTGCTGACCGGCGTCAACCTGTTCATCACCATCCTGCGCATGCGTGCGCCGGGCATGACCCTGATGAAGATGCCGGTGTTCACCTGGACCGTGCTGGTCACCAGCGTGATCATCATCGCCGCCTTCCCGATCCTGACCGTGGCGCTGGGTGCGCTCACCCTGGACCGCTACCTGGACTTCAACTTCTACACCAACACGTTGGGTGGCAACCCGATGATGTACGTGAACCTGGTGTGGGCCTGGGGCCACCCGGAGGTGTACATCCTGGTGCTGCCGGCATTCGGCATCTTCTCTGAAGTGACCGCCACGTTCGCGCGCAAGAAGCTGTTCGGCTACAAGTCGATGGTGGGCGCCACGCTGGCGATCGGCATCCTGTCGTTCATTGTCTGGCTGCACCACTTCTTCACCATGGGCTCCGGTGCCAGCGTCAATGCCTTCTTCGGCATCATGACGATGATCATCGCCATCCCCACCGGCGTGAAGATCTTCACCTGGCTGTTCACCATGTACGGCGGCCGCGTCGAGTTCAGCGTGCCGATGCTGTGGACCATTGCCTTCCTGGTCACCTTCACCATCGGCGGCATGACCGGCGTGCTGCTGGCCATTCCGGGCGCGGACTTCCTGCTGCATAACAGCCTGTTCCTGGTCGCGCACTTCCACAACACCATCATCGGCGGCGCGCTGTTCGGCTACCTGGCCGGCTTCGCCTACTGGTTCCCGAAGGTGTTCGGCTTCACCCTCAACGAGCGCCTGGGCAAGTGGTCGTTCGCCTGCTGGGTGATCGGTTTCTACCTGGCCTTCATGCCGCTGTACATGCTCGGCTTCATGGGCATGACCCGCCGCATGAACCAGTACGACAACCCGGCGTGGACGCCGTACCTGATCGCCGCCTTCATCGGTGCACTGTTCGTGTTCGCGGGCATCATCCTGATGCTGGTGCAGATCTACGTGAGCGTGCGCGACCGCAAGCGCAACCTGGACCTGACCGGCGACCCGTGGAACGCACGCACGCTGGAATGGGCCACGCCGTCGCCGCCGCCGTTCTACAACTTCGCCGTGGTGCCCAAGGCCGATGAGCTGGATGCCTTCCACGAAGCGAAGAAGCGCGGCCTGCCGCCGCCGCCGAAGAAGTACGCACCGATCCACATGCCGAAGAACACCGGTGTGCCGCTGATCCTCAACATCTGGATCCTGGTGTTGTGCTTCGCCCTGGTCTGGCACATCTGGTGGATGGCCGCGGCCAGCTTCATCGCGATGATCGTGACCCTGATCGTGCGGTCCTATGACGAGGACGTGGACTACTACGTCAGTTCCGAAGAGGTGGCGCGCACCGAAGCGGCCAACCTTGCCAAGCTGAAGGAGGTACGCGCATGAACCTGTTGACCCGCCCGGAGCTGGCCAGCGACACGCAGGCGCACGAGGACCACCACGAACACGACCATGGCCACGAGCAGGGCGGCATGAAGGTGTTCGGCATGTGGGTCTACCTCATGTCCGACCTGGTGCTGTTCGGTTCGTTGTTCGCCTCGTACGCGGTGCTCAGCACCGCCTACGCCGGCGGCCCCACCGGCAAGGACCTGTTCTCGCTGCCGTTCGTGATGGCCGAGACCTTCCTGCTGCTGGTTTCCAGCATCACCTACGGCCAGGCCGTGCTGGCGATGCATCGTCACGACACCTCGGCAGTGCTGCGCTGGCTGGGCGTGACCTTCGTGCTCGGTGCCTCGTTGATCGGCATGGAGATCTACGAGTTCTCGCACCTGATCCACGAAGGCGCGGGCCCCAGCACCAGTGCCTACCTGTCGGCGTTCTTCGCCCTGGTCGCCACCCACGGCCTGCACGTGGCCAGCGGCCTGATCTGGATGGCGGTGGTCATGCACCAGGTCTACAGCCGCGGCCTGACCCCGACCAACATCACCCGCGTGTCGTGCCTGAGCCTGTTCTGGCACTTCCTGGACCTGGTGTGGATCTGCGTCTTCACCTTCGTCTACCTGATCGGAGCCTTCTGACATGGCCCACGTCGAAACCTCGCGCGCCGGCAATGCGCACGGCTCCACCAAGTCCTACCTGATCGGCTTCGTGCTGTGCGCGCTGCTGACCGTGGTGCCGTTCGCGCTGGTGATGAACCCGGTGCTGTCGCGGCCGCTCACGCTGTTCCTGCTGGTCGGCTTCGCGGTGGCGCAGATCCTGGTGCAGCTGGTCTATTTCCTGCACATGGACCGCAAGTCCGAAGGCGGCTGGAACCTGGCCAGCTTCGTGTTCACCCTGGTGATCCTGTTCATCGTCGTCGCACTGTCGGTCTGGATCATCTGGAGCATGCACTACCACATGATGATCAACTGACCGTGGCCGGGGTGATCGGCATGGACCGCGCGATCACCCCGGCACCTCCGTCCTCTTTCCCCCAAGGGCAGGCCTGACCGAGACCCCGCCCGCGTCTGCGTTGGTGGTACCCGTGAAGCGTCCTGCTGCTGTTGCCCGTTCGTTGTTCTCTCCCCGTTTCCGCCTGCCGCTGCTGGCAGGCCTGGCCGTCGGCCTGCTGGCCGGCTGCAGTGCGCAGTCGCGCATGGACTTCTATTCCAAGGACATCGCCTGCGAAGAACTCGGCCAGCAGTGGTCGATGCCCGACAGCCACGGCACCGTGCGTGGCCCGAAGGACCTGCAGGGACAGGTGACCTATCTGTTCTTCGGCTTCACCAGCTGCCCGGACGTGTGCCCGACCACCATGGTCGAGCTCAGCCAGGTCAAGCACCTGATGGGCAAGGATGCCGACCAGCTGCAGGTAGTGTTCGTCAGTGTCGATCCCGCACGCGACACGCCCGAAGTCGCCCGCACCTATGTGGAAGCGTTCGACCCCAAGGCGATCGCACTGGTCGGCAACGAAGCGCAACTGGCCGCGATGGCCAGCGACTTCAAGGCGTTCTACGAAAAGGAACCCGGCCCGGTGCCGGACACCTACACCATGAGCCACATCGCCGGCGGCTACGTGTTTGATCGCCAGGGCCGTCTGCGCCTGTTCGCGCCCTATGGCATGCCGGTGGACAAGCTGTTCTCGGACGTGCAGCGCCTGCTGCTCGAGCCTGGCCATCCGGCCGCCGGCAACGGCCCGCTGGCCAGCTGCCACCTCAAGCAAAGCGACACGCTCGCCGCCGGGTAATCCTGGGCCATGCCCGGCTGATGCCGCCTGTTCGTCGCGCCCGCTGCCCCGGTAGGTGTCGACCTTGGTCGACACGCGGTGAATGAATCTGGTGGGTGCCGACCGTTGGTCGGCACACCCCCACACACCAATCCCCCGACCGGCCAGGAGAGCCAACCGGCCAGGGGCACCACTCAACGCCTTACTTGGTTTCTTCCCACTGCACCACGTCCGGCTCGGCCGCCTTGATGCCGGCGGTCGACAGCAGCTTGGTGGTCGCATCCAGTGCTGCGTTCACCGACGGATACTCCACAATCGCGCGGCCCGAGGCCTTGGATACCTTCACCACTGTGCCGCCGGTGGCGGTGGCCGCACGCTGCGCCGAAGCCGCATCGGTGAAGAACACCTTGACCCGCGAGGTCGCCACGACCGGTGCGCCATCGTTGGAGACAGCGGCCGCAAACTTGCTGGCACCGGCATCCGCACGTGCGGCCACACCGGTAGACGCATCCGTGGACCGCTTGCTGCGGGTGCCGACGGCCGCCGCGCTGGCATCAGCCCCGGTGGTGATCCGGAACTGGCCGCCGCTGGCCTGCTGCACGGTTGCCGACGGCGCCAGCTGGAAGCGCGAGCCGCCCACATTGAACGAACGGCCGGTGGCCTCTGCCTTCAACTGCTGCGTGTCTACGGTCGACAAGGTCTTCGCCGGAGGTGTCTGGCCCGAACTCTGTGCCCAGGCGGTGGTGGTCATCGCCGCAAGGGCGAGGGTGCTCAACAGAATGGTCGTCTTCATCATCAGTGCCCCAGAACGCGGATCTTGAAGAATTCGAGGTTGCCACGCGATGCTGCGTTCGCGGCCTGCCCCAGGTCGGTTACTTCCAGTGTCCAGGTGCCCGTGGCGTTCTCATCCAGGAAGGCATTGCTGGACAGCAGGTCCCAGTTGGTGAAGTTGCGCTGGACGCCGTTGAGGCCAGAGCCGATGGCAGTGAATGCCGGCTGCACCACGCTGCGGGTGCCACTGGGCGAGATCAGCACGAACTGCAGCTGGCGGGTGTTGCTGTGGTTGACGCGGAAGCCGAGCTGCACGCTCTCGATGTTGCGTGCACCGTTGGCCAGCTGGAAGGTCAGGCGCGCCGCGGCCGCCGAGGTATTGCCGATGGCCACGGTACGCGTCGTGTTGCGCCAGCCACTATCCACCAGTGCACCCAGCGGCTGGAAGTCCTCTGCGACCTGTACCGCGCGTGCTGCATTGACCACACCGAAACCGTATCAGTTGCTGTAGGCACGGCCGGCGGCATTCACCGTCCAGCCCGGCACCAGCACGCGGCCGTCGGAGTGGGTCACCGCTGCCCGGTTCGGATCGGTGCGGGTGGCGGTGGTGGCCAGGATGTACTTCACATCGCGGTAGGACAGGTTCGGGTTGGTCTCCAGCAGCAGCGCCGCCACGCCCGACACCATCGGCGTGGCCGCCGAAGTGCCGTTCATCTTGCCTGTGTAGTTGCAGGTGCTGTCGATGGCAGACTGGTCGCCGTCCAAAGTGTTGCGCAGGCTCGTGTTCTTGTTGCTGCCCTGCGCGCAGCCGGTGACATCGGTGGTGAGGATGGCCGGATCGTAGCGGATCGCCAGCTGCCCCGGCACGACCTGCCGCTGCCAACCATTCTCACCGCCGAAGCCGGACACCCACAGCGCCGAGCCGGTGGACGAGTAGGACGAGCGCACGCCATCGGCGCGCACGGCGGCAACGGTGATCACGTTGAACAGGTTGTTACGCGGGTCGCGACCGGCCGGAATGCAACCCGTGTTGCGGTTCTTGGTGTCTGCCGAGCAGATGTCGGTGCCATCCGAGCGTGCGCCGTTGTTGTGGTTGTTGCCTGCGGCCTTCACGTAGATGCCACCGCGGCCGCCACGGGTGCCGGACATGGCCTGCTCATAGGCGGCGATGTCGTTCTGGCTGTAGGCCAGCGGCAGGTTGGGGTTGCCCGGGCTGGAGCCCCAGCTGTTGTTGAAGACCCCCACGTCGGCCACTTCGGCGCCGTCCCACCACGAGTACTCGATGTTGGAATTCGAATTGCCCTGGGCATTGGACGCCAGGAAATTGAAGCCCTTCAGGGTGGCCGCCGAGGCCACGCCGCGCACGCCCAGATTGTTGGCACCTACTGCACCGGCGATGCCGCCGACCATGGTGCCGTGATTGTCGCGGTCCGGATTGGAAGGTGAAGGGTTGTTGCTCTGGTTGGCGAAGTTCTTGCCGGCGACCGCCGCAACGTTGGCGGCCAGGTCCGGGTGTGCGATCTGCAGGCCGTCATCGACGATGGCGATGGTGACGCCTTGGCCACGGATGCCATTGCGGAACAGGCCATCCACGTTCAGATCGTTGCCAGCCACCGGCAGGGTATCGCCCAGTACGGCCTGTCCGGTGTTGAGCAGATGCCACTGACGCCCGGCCAGCGGATCGGCCTGCTGGGCCTGGGCGGTGACGGCCAGGCTGCCCAGCACCAGGGCAGTGGCAAGGGCCAGGCGCGCGGAGCGCGGTGGCGCGGAGCGTTGCGTGTGTCGCTTCATACACGAATCCTTCTGTTGTGAATCGGCATGGCAGGACGGCGGGGCGGAACTGCCCCATCGCAACGAGCCAAACGCGACACAACGAACAACCCCCTACCTCTTCACACTCCCAATCTGCAGATGTGCCGATTGCGTCACAAACACTTATGCCGTGGGGTAATGACGACTGCAGCGGCCCGCATCTGGTAGGCGCCAACCTGGGTTGGTATCCGCATCCACACATGGCGTGGATCCACCCGGCATCATCGCGCGCCCTCACATCCGGCTGTGCTACTACAGCCCGTGCACCCTTCCGCATCGGAGCACGATGATGGTCAACCCTCTGGCCCAGGCCCATCGCGGCCTCGGCACCACGCTGTTCAGCCTGTTGAACCCGATACCCTTCGGCTTCTTCGTCGGCGCGCTGATCTTCGACGCGATCTACCTCAACAGCGCCGAGGTGATGTGGGGCAAGTCCGCCGCCTGGCTGATCACCTTCGGCCTGCTGATCGCCATCATTCCGCGCCTGATCAACCTGTTCGCGGTCTGGCGCCGCAACGGTACCGCCACCCGCATCGACCGCATCGACTTCTTCCTAAACCTGGTCGCGGTGCTGCTGGCGATCTGGAATGCCTTCGTGCACAGCCGCGATGCGCATGCCGTTGCCGTGCCGGGCACGATCCTGTCGGCGCTCACCGTGGCCCTGATCGCCCTGGGCCTGATCATGCTGTCACTGCAGCCGCCGGTGCTGCAGGGAGGTCGTCATGGCTAAGCACATCCTGCCCACCGTGGGCGCCCTGGCGCTGGCCGTGATGCTGTCGGCCTGTGCCGGCAAGGCCGAATACCATCCCGCTGACCAGTCCGGTGCACAACCGCCGTTGCCGGCACCGAAGAACTTCCTGATGCCGCCGATGCAGGTGCCCACGGGCGTCGGCTGGGCCGAGGGGCAGTCGCCCACCGTGGCCGACGGCCTGAAGATCGAACGCATCGCCGCCAACCTGCTGCATCCACGGCGGCTGCTGACCCTGCCGAATGGCGATGTGCTGGTGGTGGAAGGCAACGGCCCCGGTGAAGAACCGGTCACCACGCCCAAGCAGTGGATCGCCGGCAAGGTCAAGGCGCGCTCGGGCAAGGCCGGCAAGGGCGGCAACCGGGTCACCCTGCTGCGCCGCACGCCGGGCACGAACACCTGGACCCAGCATGTCTACATCGAAGGCCTGCATTCGCCGTTCGGCATCCAGCTGATCGGCGACACGCTGTACGTGGCCAACACCGGCAACATCGTGCAGTACCACTACGTGCCCGGTGAAACCCGCATGTCCGACAAGGGCCGCGAGTTCACCGACCTGCCCAGCACCATCAACCACCACTGGACCAAGGAACTGCTGGCCAGCCGCGATGGCCGCAAGCTGTACGTGGGCGTGGGCTCCAACAGCAACATCACCGAGAATGGCCTGGCCGTTGAGTACCGCCGCGCGGTGGTGCTGGAAGTGGACGTGGCCACCCGTGGCAGCCGCATCTTTGCGTCGGGCATCCGCAACCCGACCGGACTGGACTGGGAACCGAGCACCGGCACGCTGTGGGCCGTGGCGAACGAACGCGATGAAATCGGTGCGGATCTGGTGCCCGATTACCTCACCTCGGTGAAGGAAGATGGCTTCTACGGGTGGCCCTACAGCTACTACGGCCAGCACGTGGACGAGCGCGTGCAGCCGCAGCGGCCGGACCTGGTGGCGAAAGCCATCACGCCGGACTACGCCATCGGCTCGCACGTGGCACCGCTGGGCCTGCTGTTCTACACCGGCCAGGCACTGCCGGCGCAGTACCACGGCGGCGCCTTCATCGGCGAACACGGCAGCTGGGATCGTTCGCCGCTGAGCGGCTACGAAGTGGTCTACGTACCGTTCAAGGACGGCAAGCCGACCGGGCGGCCGCAGACCGTGGTCAGTGGCTTCGCCTCCAAGGACGAGAAGACGCTGATGGGCGCGCCAGTGGGCATGGCCATGGATGCCGAGGGTGCATTGCTGGTGGCCGACGACGTGGGTGACGTGGTGTGGCGGGTGTCGGCCAAGTAACTCTGCAGCGTCGAGCCACGCTCGACTGCGTTGGATCTGGCCCTTGTAGAGTCGAGCCATGCTTGTATGTTCCTCCCGGCTCCTACGCGGTATGTAGGAGCCAGGGTGGAGGGACCGTCAAGCATGCATCTGCGGAT